>DATJPP010000001.1:0-10194 GCA_035506355.1 Candidatus Margulisiibacteriota bacterium
TCGCGTAGCGTCGAATTGAACCACATGTTCCACCGCTTGTGCGGGCCCCCGTCAATTCCTTTGAGTTTTAACCTTGCGGTCGTAGTCCCCAGGTGGAGCACTTAACGTGTTAACTTACGGCGCTGAAGGTTACCCCCCAACACCTAGTGCTCATCGTTTACGGCTAGGACTACCAGGGTATCTAATCCTGTTTGCTCCCCTAGCTTTCGCAGCTTAGCGTCAGGGTCAGACCAGAAAGCCGCTTTCGCCACTGGTGTTCCTCCCGATATCTACAGATTTCACCCTTACACCGGGAATTCCGCTCTTCTCTTCTAGCCTCAATTCCGCCAGTTTTGGAAGCAGTTCTATGGTTGAGCCATAGGATTTCACCTCTAACTTGGCAGAACGCCTACCTGCCCTTTACACCCAATAAATCCGAGTAACGCTCGCCACCCCCGTATTACCGCGGCTGCTGGCACGGAGTTGGCCGTGGCTTCTTCTCTGGGTACCGTCAGTCTGCAGTGTTAGTGCAGAGTTTCTTTCCCATCGAAAGAGGTTTACGAACCGAAATCCTTCATCCCTCACGCGGCGTCGCATAGTCAGGCTTTCGCCCATTGCTAAAGATCCTCGACTGCAGCCTCCCGTAGGAGTTGGGGCAGTGTCTCAGTCCCCATGTGGCTGACCACCCTCTCAGGCCAGCTACCCGTCAAAAGCCTTGGTGGGCCATTACCTCACCAACTAGCTGATAGGACACGAGCTCAACTCTAAACAACAATCCTTGCGGACCGTCTTTCCTTTTGAGAGCTCCCGCTCTCAAAAGGACATCGGGTATTACCCTCGCTTTCGCAAGGCTATCCCCGACTTAGAGATAGATTACTCGCGTATTCCTCACCAGTCTGCCGCTATATCAAAGTCATCCACACATCTGCCTTGCGGCTTCAATGCTTCAAACTAAGATATCGCTCGACTTGCATGCCTAATCCACGCCGCCAGCGTTCACTCTGAGCCAGGATCAAACTCTCCGAATAAATTCGAAAAATTTGTATACCCCCCAAAATAATGCAGATGGGGGTTATAAAGGCTCTTTGATTTTATTTTGTTACCTCTACTCTCGCTTGGCTATCTAATTATAAAAGAGCAATCTTTCAACCTGCGGCAATACCGCAGGAACCCAAATATATGATTAGCCCCGCACAAACCGCGGGGTCTTTTTTCCGAATTCCCAATTATGACAAAAAAAAGAGCACCCCAAATATCGGGGCGCTATTTTTTTTCGCGCGCCTTATATTCCGGCGATTAATTACTACCCAGACTTGTCAATACTTGTTTTTATTTTTCTCACAATATTCACGGGAAAATTGCCCATTTCCCATTGGGATAGTAAGTTTACCAGAAATCCGCCTTTTGTCAAGTATTTTTTTTATTTTTTTAGGAGTTTAACGCCTTATAAAATAAGGGGTAATGAACCAGGCTAAATTTGCTTTTTAGCGGTAATAAATTCGTCCCTTGCGCGAAGTTGAGCCATTAAGTCGGGAAAGGCCCCCCTTATCACCTTTACGCCGTAGCCTAAACATCCCCGGCATATTGGCGGTATATTGCCGTTTTTCAGCCAATCCTGCCGCATCTTTGCTACCCTTTCGCCAATCTCAAGCAATGTATCGGTCTTGACGTTCCCCACTACCAGGGAACTCATCCCGTTTGCTTCCCTGCAGGCGCAGGCAACTGCCCTGCCGTCAGGGAGAATCCCAAGCTTGTCATAGAGCTCAAAACAGGGGAATCTCTTATTCTTTATGTTTTTGCATAAGGTCATCCCGGGCAATAAATCCTTCTCGGTTATCAAGCCGGTCCAGTTATCCAGGTTCCTTGATTGAAATCCGATCGCGCTAAGGTCAAGATACTCCAGGATGCGCTTAAAATCCGGCTCTGAGAAATGTTTTCTCAAGGGCAAATTTGACCTGCAGTTTATGGAAAGTTCAAGGGGCATCCCTGCGCGGCGGCGCGTTTCCAAAATGGTAAGCAGGCTTTCTATAACATCCGGGTAACAATCTACGCCAAAAACGAGCTTATAGTCCTGCCTATTGAACCCCCCCATGCTCACGCAGATATGCGTAGGGCCTTCCAAGGCAAGACGCCTGGGGTCTAAACTTTTGGCCCCGATAAGATTAGTCACTACTATGGGAGTGGAAATATTTTTGTATTTCCTGACAATCTCCAGGTGACGCCAGAAGTGCGGGTCGGCAAGGGGGTCCCCCAGGCCGACTGAATTACCGATAATACCTCCGCCGATTGCGCTGTAATCTCTGGCGATCTTATCCAGCAGCTCATCATCTATTACAGTCGGCTTGTATCTCCTGTATTTGTAGGCGCAAAATACGCAATTAGAATTGCAGGCGTTGGTAAAAGCTACGCTTAAGAACTTAGGAAAATGGCTGGAGACTTTCTCCAGCTCCTCAATGTAGCCTTTAAGAGGCTTAAGCCTTAAAATGGCGCACTTTGCCTTATGCTTTATTGCATCAGCAATGTAGCTGCAATAAACTGCGAGATTGCCTTTGGGCATTTGATTTAGTGGGCTACTAATTCCGTGATCTTGAATATAGGTAGGAAGAGTGCGACGACAATGAACCCGATTAGTATCCCTAAAAATGCGATGACCAGGGGTTCGATCATACTGGTCAGGGCGGATGCAGCTGCATCCACCTGCTCATCGTAGAAATCGGCGATCTTAGAAAGCATTTTTTCCAGCTGGCCGGTCTGCTCCCCTACCCCGATCATGCGCGTGACCATAGGAGGAAAAACCCCGCTCCTGGAAAGCGGCCGGGCTAAAGGTTCGCCGTCACGCACGGCCTTAGAGCAATTTATTACGGCTTCCTCGACCACCTTATTTCCCGAAGTCTTACTCACAATA
This sequence comes from Candidatus Margulisiibacteriota bacterium, assembly GCA_035506355.1. Lineage (GTDB taxonomy): Bacteria > Omnitrophota > Gorgyraeia > Gygaellales > Profunditerraquicolaceae > DATJPP01. The sequence goes on from DATJPP010000001.1 coordinate 2,885, forward strand.
TCCAGGGCGCTCAATATGGAAACGCCGCTCTTGACTAATGTAGAAAAGGTGCGGGCAAATTTTGCTACAGCCAGCTTCCGGAATAATACCCCCAGGACAGGGGCCTTCAATTTAAACTGGTCAAAATTATAACTTCCTTTTTCGGTGTTGGTGTATTTTTTAAAGGCTATGACGGAGAAGACTAAAATGGCAATAAGCACCAGTATATACTTCCTCAGGGCATCGCTTATCCCCAGGAGTATAAGTGTAGGCAACGGCAAGACCCCGCCTAATGAATCGAATATCCCCTTAAATGTCGGGACGACCTTTAAAAGCAGGAAGGCAGTTATCAACAGGGCCATACTTACCACTACCGCCGGATAAACCAGGCTGGAGCGGATCTTCCTGGTGAGCGCCGCCGTCTTTTCAAGGTAGGAAGCCAGCCTGTCGTAAACCTCATCCAGCATACCCGAGGTCTCGCCCGCTTTGGTCATATTAATGAAAAGGTCGGAGAAGATCGCCGGGTGCTTGCCTAAGGCATTACAAAAACTCATACCCGCCTCTATATCCTGGCGCACCAACACAATGACGTTCTTAAGCGCGGGGGCTTCGATCTGTTCGGAGAGTATCCCTAAGGCATGCACCAGAGGAATACCGGCATCTATCATCGTCGCCAGCTGCCGGGTAAAGACAACCAGGTCATCAAGCTTGATCTTCTTATCCTTGCCTGCGGCCTTAAGCGCCTTTTTCCTGGCCTGCTCTATGGAGATAACTACCAGCTCCTTCTTATGCAGGATTTCGGCTAAATCCTGCTCGGAGTTGCTTTCCAGGGTTCCGGTAATGGCGTGGCCGTTTTTATCTTTGGCTATATACTGATAGGTATTCATAATCTATCCACAATCTTTAAAAAATGTTCTACCACTCCAGGATCGAATTGCGTACCGCTATTGCGCTTAACCTCCAGTATCGCCTCTTCCTTGGTCAGCGGTATCTTTCTGTAAGAACGCGCCGAACGCATACTTTCGTAGGCATCGGCCAGGTGGATTATGCGCGCCCCCAGCAGGATATCTTCTCCCTGCCTTCCATCGGGGTAACCCGAGCCGTCAAAATGCTCGTGGTGCTGCCTCACTAACTCTATCACATCGCTTAAAAAAGTCAATGGCTCAAGGATCTTTGCGCCGATAGCCGGATGACGCTTGATCTGTTCCCACTCCTGAGGCGTAAGACTGAAAGGCTTGCTTAAAATATTATCCTCCACCCCGATCTTTCCTAAATCGTGCAATTCGCAGGCCTCCCGCAGTATTTCGATCTCCTTGGCAGGCAGCCCTATCTCTCTGGCGATAACCACCGCATACTGGGCGACATTTTCGGAATGGCTGTGCGTGTAGTGGTCCCTGGCGTCAATTGCCTGGGCGAGGACTTTAATCGTACGCATATAGGTAGAACGCAGGTCTTCATAAAGCTTGGAGAGATTAGTCGTGGACTCTTCTACCCTTCTGGCTAAAAGGGTATTCTGTTTCTCCAGCGCAACATTATGTTCTTTTAAGCCCTCCATAAGCTTCGCATTCGCCAGCATCAGTGAGCGCAGTTGCAGGCCCTTCTGAAGGACGAAAAACAGCTTATTCATATTAACCGGCTTGCCTATAAAATCATATATCCCCATGCGCAGCAAATCGTCCATTACCGCCGGGTTGGGGTCTTCAACAAAAGCAATAATTACGCAATAAGGGTCCTTCGTCCTTATCTCTTTTATCAGGCTTTCGGCATCCGCATCAATAAGCTTAAAACTTAGCAGCACAATATCAAAACCATCCTGCCTTAATACTGCCAGAGCCCGTTCAGTATCAGACTCAAAATGAACGGCATACCCTAACTCTACGAGCAGCTTCTCTCTCAGGAAGCGCGAGAGCTCTTCCTCCTTGATAATTGCCAGGATACTGTTTTCTGCGGCCATAATTATTCTTCGGTAGTGATCCTTAACGCCTCGTCAATTGTAGTCAATTCCTGTTTTACCTTTAAAAAAGCATCGTCGCGCAAGGTCTTCATCCCGCCTTTTTCTACGGCATATTTTTTGATTTCATCCAGCGATTTCTTCCTGATGATCAACTCGCGCATAGTATCGTCTATAATCACCGATTCCAGTATCGCTATCCTGCCGAAATACCCCGTATTGCTGCAATATTTGCATCCGGGCGCTGTATAAAACGTTGCTTGATCTTTGAAGCCGATCTTTTCCAGGAAGCCCGCCGGGACCTCCTGCGGTTTTCTGCAGTTAAAACAAATTTTTCTGCATAACCTCTGGGCGCAGAGCATGACCACGCTTGAGGCAACCAGGAAAGGCTCAACCCCCATATCAATAAGACGGGTAATACTGGAGACTGCGTCATTGGTGTGCAAGGTTGAAAGCACCAGTTGCCCGGTAAGCGCTGCCTTGATGGCGATATCCGCAGTCTCGGCATCCCTGATCTCTCCGATCATGATAACATCCGGGCTCTGCCGCAATAGCGAGCGAAGGCCGGAAGTAAAATCCAGCCCGATCTCAGGCTTCACCTGTATCTGGGTAATACCTTCGATCTGATATTCCACCGGGTCTTCTATGGTAATGATATTCCTATCCGGGGTATTCAGCTGGGTCAAAACAGAATATAAGGTTGTGGATTTCCCGGAACCGGTTGGCCCGGTAACCAGTATCATCCCGAAAGGCCTGGCAACAGCTTCTTTAAATCTGGCGTTAGGCTGTTCCGAAAAACCCAGTTTATCCAGCCCTATGGAAAGGTTGGATTTATCCAAGGCACGCAACACGAATTTCTGCCCAAAAGTGGTCGGCAAACTGGATACACGGAAATCAACCTCTTTGCCTTCACTTTTGACCTTGAACCTGCCGTCCTGCGGGATCCTGTTTTCGGTAATATCAAGGTTAGAGACAATCTTCACCCTGGCTAATACCGCATTCTGATTAGCCTTGGGTATCTTAAAGGCCTCGTGCAGTGCGCCGTCGATGCGATACCTTATGCGCAGGCAGTCAAATTCCGGCTCGATGTGTATATCCGAGGCGCGTTTCTTAAGCGCCTGGGATAACATCGTGTTCACCAGCTTTACTATCGGGGCGGCCTCGCTTTCTTTCAAGACGTTACTCAATTCGATCTCTTCCTGCCTGACCAGTTCCATATCCTTCTTCTCTGATCCCGCCTGGGCGTTACTGACCTCGTCGATAATATTCTGAACATCCTTCACTTCAGTACTATACTGTTTATCTATAGCGCTGCCTATCTCCTCTTCCGAGCTTAAGACGGTATCTATCTCGCAGCCGGTGAAAACCCTCAGGTCATCCAGGGCAAAGATATTCAACGGATCAGCAATAGCCACGGTTAAGGTATTACCCATGCGTGAAAGCGGGATCAGGCTGTAAAGCCTGGCGATGCGCTCCGGGATAAGGCTGACGATATCCGAATCAAACTTATATTTCGTAAGATGTATGGAGGGCATATAAAGCTGCTCTGAAAGCAGGGAGAGCAATGTATCCTCGGAAATAAAACCCTGCTGGATAAGTACCCGCCTTAAAGGAATCCCCTTCTCTTTTTGGATCTCCAGGGCCTTCTCCAGCTGTTCTTTGGAGAGGTGCTTACCCTTGATCAATATTTCAATTATGTTTTCTCTTAGTATTTGCATTTAAACTTCCTTGACCCCGTTCTATGAGTTCATTCCTCCCAGCACCCGGTGCCAGGGGAATGACCTCCCAGCACCCGGTGCCAGGGGGATTTATTCGTCCGCCGCAGTAACCCTCAACACCTCTTCTAATGTAGTATTGCCCGATAAAGCCTGTTCCAGCGCAAGTTCCCTGAGCGTCTTCATCCCTTCTTTGCGCGCCTCCTGCTTCATGATATGTTCCTGGGCGCGGGAGAGGACTAATTCCCGGATAGTCTGGCTTAAGATTAAGACCTCAGCGACACCTATCCTTCCGGCGTAACCCGTATTAAAACAACGCGAGCATCCCTTGCCGCGGAAGAGCTCCGGCTTTTTTATATTTATAAGATTGAGACTCTCTAATATTTCCTTCTTGATAGCATAACCTTCTTTGCAGTGAGGGCAGATCCTACGCACCAGCCTTTGGGCTACAACGCAGACTACCGAGGCATTGATCAGGTAAGGCTCAACCCCCATATTGATCAGGCGTACCACTGCCCCGCTTGCGGTAGTGGTATGCAGGGTTGAAAGGACCATATGGCCGGTAAGAGCGCTTTTAATAGCGATATCCACGGTTTCATAATCCCGTATCTCTCCGATCATGATTACGTTGGGGTCCTGCCTAAGGATAGAACGCAGCGCCCCGGCAAAGGTCAGACCTATCTCGGGCCTGGCATTTACCTGGTTTATCCCTTCCAACTGGTATTCTACCGGGTCCTCAACGGTAACCAGGTTCTTAGAGGGGTTATCCACAAATTTAAGGAGCGAATAAAGAGTGGTGGTCTTCCCGCTTCCGGTAGGGCCGCAGACCAGAAGCATCCCATGAGGCAATACGACCATCTTTTTCAATTTGGCAACCGTTTCCTCGTTAAACCCCAATTTTGTGATATCCAGCGTAGCTTGAGATTTATCCAAGATACGGATAGCCACCTTTTCTCCGAAGGCCGAAGGAAGTATGGAGACGCGAAAATCAACTTCCTTGCCTGATATCTTCATCTTAAACCTGCCGTCCTGAGGTAGCCTATGCTCTGCGATATCCAAATCCGACATAACCTTAATGCGCGAAACTATGGATGAAAACATGCTCTTAGGAGGCGCCTTTTGTTCCTGCAGTATTCCGTCGATGCGGAAACGCACGCGCAGTTTTTTATCAAAAGGCTCAATAAGTATGTCCGAAGATTTCTTGCTTACCGAATCCTCGATAATCATACCGGTAACTTTTATTACCGGTGCCTCCTGGCTTACGCGGCCCAATTCTGAATCACTGGGTAAGGCCTCCCTCTCCTCCCGGATAAGCTCTATGGAGGAAGTAGAGATCTCTTTCATAATGTTATCGATAACACTCTTTGCCGTATCCGGATAAGACAATTCTATGGCCTGCATTATATCCTGGCTGGAAGAGATGATGGGGTTGATCTTAAAACCGGTCAATGCCTGGACATGGTCAATAGCAAAGATATTTAAGGGGTCAGCCATGGCTACGGTAATGCTATTGCCGATCTTGGAAACGGGGACGATCTGGTAATGGCGGGCAACATTGACGGGGATTATCTTTACTACTTCGTGGTCTATCTTGAAACGTTTTAAATCAATGAGCGGGAATCCTAAGCCGGTACTTAAGACCGAAATGAGCTCGTTCTCTCCGATAAATTTGAGCTCTACGATTATATCGCTTAAACGCCCTCCCTTTTCTTTCTGCGCCAGAAGTGCCTTATCCAGCTGCTCTTGGGAGATAAGCTTGTTATTAATCAGCAGTTCTGTTAAGCGGTCTTTTAGGGAAGCCAACTATTCTTTCTCTTTATAATATTTTGCGATCGTTTTCTTGATATCAGAGGAGGTAGAGACGAAAACTTGCACATTGCACCCGGAAAGCAACTCTACGTCTTCAATGGCCTGCATATTCAGAGGATTAGACATTGCCAGTGTAAGATTGTTCCCTATCTTATCTATCGGCAGCAGCAGGTATTGCTTGGCGACTCTCCCCGGGATAAGGGCGACTATATCGGTATTAATATCGTAATTGGAAAGAGGCAGATAGGGGAAGCCGTATTGGGCAGTTAATGTCTGCGCAATATCCTCTTCCGTAGTAAAGCCCTGCTCCACCAGGATCTCGCCGATTAAGCCACCCCTCTCCTGCTGAATGGAGAGTGACTTATCCAATTGCTGCTTGGTGATAAGCCCGCGCTCAATAAGCAGCTCTCCCAATTGTTTGTTGATGATTCTTCTTACTAACATACCGGCGGCTCCTTGAAACTTACCACGCAATTCTTACCCTGTTTTTTGGCCATATCCAATAGCGCCCGTGCCTTGCTAATAAGCTCATCCACAGTTACTCCGTCCAGCGGGTTCTCGCTTAAGCCCCCGCTGATGGTAATCCTCCTGCCGGGGTCTTCCTCCTCGCTAAAACTAAATTCCACTTTTTTCCGGATATCTTCGGCTATATCCAGCGCCCGGCGCTTATTCCTTTCCGGGAGGATCAAGGCAAATTCATCGTCTCCCCACCTGCCGACGCGGTCGATCTCGGTAACGGATTCGCGGATCAAAAGGGCGATCTTCTTCAACACTGAGTCTGCCTGTTCTAAACCGTATTTTTGCTGAAAGGTCTTAAAATTATCGATATCAAATATAATATACGCGCAGGGCCTCTGATAGGTCCCCGCCCTCTTGATCTCCTCCTGCAGACGGTTGCGCATAAAAGCCGTATTATATAAAGCCGTCAACGAATCCCTTATCTCTAATTTTTCCACCCGGTGCGAGAGGGCATCATTCTCTATGGCTATAGCTATATGCTTGGCAAAGATATCCAGCAGTTCCATTTCGTCTTTACGGTAACAGAATGACGGGATATTGTTGCCGATACCCATGATACCGATGACCTTGCCGGCTAATGAGACCGGGATGAGCAGATTATTCTTAAGCTTGAATTTATCATAGAAGGCCTTATATAGACTTTCTGCGATAGCATTCTTCTGGTCCATTACTAAAGTCTTCCCGGAGTTAATCAATTTGCTCAATACCGGGTCCGCCGCCTGAACCTCAAGCCTTAAGATCTCTTCCGAACCTAACCCATCGGCTACTTTCACGGTAAATATATCCTTGTTATCTTCTTTATATAAAAAGTAGGCCGCATCCGATTTAGCCATAAAACGCGATTTTTCAACGGTAAGCCTCAAGACATCTTCAAACTTTGCCCCCTGAGAGATCATGGAGCTTATCTGCATCAGGCTGGAGAAGACCGTCACGCGCTCCTGGATCTCCAGGTTTATCTTAGCCGTTCTTTCGCTGTAGCCCTTTAATTCGCTCATATTGTTACTGACGCGCTGGGAGAGCTGATTTAAAGCGCCGCTCAAATCATCAACTTCATCAAGATAATCAGACTTTATCCTCTCTCCGGTAATCAACTTGGCCCTGGTGCTTAGGTCGAGGATTCTGTCGAAGACCTGCTTAATTAAGAAGAAACCGACGGAAGACATAGTTATGCTTATGAGAATAGTAATCAGTATGTCCGAACGCAGGCCTACCAGCGGCAAGAGGTGTTCGGAAATAATGTAAACAAGCGCCAGGGTGGGGAGAACAGAGATGAGGTAAAAAGAGATCTTTAACTTATACCTTAACCTTCCCGAAGCTAAGGAAAATTGATTTTTCTT
>DATJPP010000002.1:0-15782 GCA_035506355.1 Candidatus Margulisiibacteriota bacterium
GAAAAATTCGGCACCCCGCTTTACATCTACAGCTACCATACCCTCATCGGGCACTTTATGAAGCTGAAAACCGCTTTTACTTCGGTACAGCCGTTGATCTGCTATTCGGTGAAAGCCAATTCCAACCTTGCCATTCTTAAGGCCTTAGTAGATAAGGGTGCCGGGCTGGATATTGTCTCGGGCGGGGAACTCTTCAAGGCCTTAAAAGCAGGCTGTCCTGCGCAAAAAATAGTCTATGCCTCGGTAGGAAAGACCGACGCCGAGATAGAAGAGGCGATAAACCACAACATCCTCTTTTTTAACGCGGAGTCTCTTTCGGAGCTGGAGAATATTAACCGTATCGCTTCCAGGTTGCACAGGATAACCAGGGTTGCCATCAGGATAAACCCCGACGTAGAAGCGAAGACCCACAAATTCATCAGTACCGGAAAGATCACCAATAAATTCGGGATCGATTTAAAAAGCGCTTACAGGATCCTTTCTCTCTACAGGCGTTTCCCTAACCTCAAGATCTCCGGGCTGCATATCCACATCGGCTCACAGATCACCGAGAGCGAGCCTTTTGTCGCGGCGATTGGGAAGGTATCCAAGTTCATCACGGGATTAAAAAGAAAAGGGATAGAGCTTGAGTATTTGAATATCGGAGGAGGGCTCGGGATAATCTATAACCAGGAAACCCCGCAGACCGCGCAAAAATATGCGGATAAAATACTGCCTTTGTTGCTCAAAACCGGCTTAAAGATAATCCTTGAACCGGGAAGGTTCATCGTGGGGAACGCCGGGATACTGGCGGTAAAAGTCCTGTATATCAAAGAGGCTCCGAAGAAAAAATTCATAATTGTTGACGGAGGGATGAACGATTTGATCCGCCCCGCGCTCTACGATGCCTACCATAATATTCTGCCTCTTAGAAAAGTAAGAGGCCTGGAAAAAGCGGATGTAGTCGGACCGATATGCGAGAGCGCAGACTTCTTCGCCAAAGACAGGAAATTGCCCAAAATAAAAGAAGGGTCTTACCTGGCGGTGATGGGCGCCGGCGCTTATGGCTTCAGTATGTCCTCTAATTATAATTCCCGTCCCAGGGCAGAGGAAGTCCTGGTGGCCAAAGATGAGGTTTTTGTGATCAGGAGGAGAGAGAGCCGCGAAGATTTAATACGCAATGAAACAGTGCCTGCGTTCCTTTCCGGGTTTTAAGATGAAAAAGGTCAGCTTTACAAAAATGGTTGCTTCCGGAAACGACTTTGTGGTCATTGGCTGCAAGGTTGCCGGGAATTTATCTTTATTGGCGCGTAAGGTCTGCGACAGGAAGTTCGGCATCGGCGCGGACGGTCTATTGGTCTTGGATAAATCCAGAGTAGCCGACGTCAGGATGCGTATCTTTAATGCCGATGGGTCAGAGGCAGAGATGTGCGGTAATGGGGCGCGCTGCGCTGCAATGTTCACCGGGCCTAAGGTGAAGAGCCTGGAGACTATGGCCGGACTAATCGGGGTGAAAGTCAACGGCGATAAAGTAGGAGTTAACCTTACGAAGCCGCATGGGCTGCAACTGGATATCCCCATCATAGTAGAGGGGAGGGCGCTAGGAGTCAATTTCATCAACACCGGGGTGCCGCATGCGGTAATATTCGCTTCAGGGCTCAAGGATATAGAAATTACGGCTATTGCCAGGCCTATACGCTATCACAAGCATTTTTCACCCAGGGGGACTAATGTAGATTTCGTGGAAGTATTGGGGAAGAGCGCGATTATGGTCCGTACTTATGAAAGAGGGGTAGAGGATGAGACTTTAGCCTGCGGCACTGGCAGTGCCGCCTCAGCGCTCATCTTTGCCATAAAATCAGGGGTAAGGGATAAGATAATGGTTCACACCCGGGGAGGGGAAGTCCTGCGGGTCTCTTTTAAAAGGGAGGGCCTGAATTTCAATGAGGTCTGGCTGGAGGGAAAGGCGCAGGTAGTTTACAAAGGAGTATATTATGTTTATGGGTTCGATCGTAGCGATAGTCACTCCGTTTCGCGACGGGAAATTAGATGAGAAGAAATTAAGAGAGCTCATCGAGTTTCAGATTAAAAATGGCTCATCAGGGATTGTCCCCTGCGGGACGACCGGAGAATCGGCGACCTTATCTTTCGAGGAGCATGACCGGGTAGTTGAGGTTACTATCGAGCAGGTAAAGAAAAGGGTTCCGGTAATCGCGGGTACCGGCTCCAACTCTACAGAAGAGGCAATCATGCTTACCCGTCATGCAGAGAAGGCAGGGGCAGATGCTTCTTTGCAGGTATCCCCTTATTATAACCGCCCCACGCAGAAAGGGCTTTACGAGCATTTTAAAGCCGTCGCCGATGCGGTTAAGATACCGATCATACTTTATAATATCGCCTCGCGCACCGGGGTGAATATTGAGCCGGAGACAATCGCCCGCGTGGCCCGTGACTGTAAAAACGTCATCGGGGTGAAAGAGGCCTCCGGAAACCTGGACCAGATGTCGCGTATCAAACAGTTATGCGGTGACAAATTTGACCTGATCTCCGGTGATGACAGCTTGACCCTCCCGGTATTAGGGATCGGCGGTACCGGGATAATCTCGGTAGTCGCCAATATTGTGCCTAAAGATGTGGCGGATATGGTGAGTGCTTTTGAAAAAGGAGACCTTAAAAAGGCGCAGGCTTTGCATTACAAATTGTTGCCGCTGATTAAAGCGGTATTTATCGAGACGAATCCCATACCGGTAAAGACGGCGATGGGCTTAATGGGAATGTGCGAGCCGCACCTCAGGCTGCCGATGACAAGTATGTTGCCGGAGAATCTAGAGAAGCTTAAAACAGCATTGAAAGATTACGGTTTATTGAAATAAGGAGTTGTATATGATTAAGCTTGGGATAGCGGGTGTTTGCGGAAAGATGGGGAGGCGTATCTTTGAGTTAGCCAGTTACGACCGCGATTTTGAAGTTACCTTTGCCTTGGAGAAAAAGGGAACGCCTGCAATCGGCAAAGATATAGGCAAGCTCAAGATATCTTCTACTTCCGATGGTCTTTTTCTGGTGGATGTCTTTGTGGATTTTACCGTCCCGGAGGCAACAGAGGTGAACCTGGATTATGTTGCCCGCTACAAGAAGCCACTTGTTTTGGGGACTACCGGTTTAAGCGAGGCACAGATCAAGAAGGTTGAAGAGGTCTCTAATGTTGTGCCGGTGGTATTTTCGCCCAACATGTCTATTGGAGTAAATACTCTTTTTTCAATACTTCCGGAGTTGGCAAAAAGATTGGGCCCGGATTACAGCATTGAGATTGTAGAGGCGCATCATAAGAATAAGAAGGACGCTCCTTCGGGGACGGCAAAGAAATTAGCCCAGGTTATTACCGAAGTTACGCGTAAAGAAATTCCTACTCATTCTCTAAGATTAGGAGATATATTCGGCGATCACACAGTAATTTTTTGCGGTAATTCCGAGAGAATAGAAGTTAAACATCAGGCGCACTCTCGCGATTTATTTGCGGTGGGAGCGCTTAAAGCGGTAAAATGGATTTTTGGTAAGCCGGCAGGATTGTATTCCATGCAGGATGTTCTTAAATAATTAGTAGCGGGTCCTGGCATGGGGCGCTTCTTGCGCTAGACGCGCTGCGAAGCATCCCCATGCCACCCGCTACCCATGAATCTTAACAAGAAGGAGTAGTAATGTTCAAGCTTTCCAAGAAGATAACCGCGCTCCCGCCGTATTTGTTTGTGGAGATTGATAAGGCGAAGAGAAAAGCGCGCGCCGAAGGGCGTGACATAATTGATTTAGGGATAGGCGATCCTGACCAGCCGACCCCTCGATATATCATTGAGGCCCTATGCCAGGCAGCGCAGGACCCGGCTAATCACCGTTATGCCCTGGATCAAGGGATGCCGGCCTTGCGCCGTTCTATCGAAGGCTGGTATAAAAGAAATTTTAATATTAACCTTGACCCTGATACTGAGATCCTCCCTTTGATCGGCTCAAAGGAGGGTATTGCGCATCTGCCGCTTGCTTTTTTAAATCAGGGGGATTATTCTTTAATCCCCGACCCCTGCTATCCTCCTTACAAAGGCGGGACTATACTTGCCGGAGGAAACCCTTTTCTTATGCCGCTCCTTGAGAAGAATTCATATCTTCCTGACCTTAAGAAGATCCCTTTGAGTGTGCGCAAAAAAGCAAAATTGATTTACATCAATTATCCCAATAATCCCACCTCGGCCATTGCGGGAGGAGATTTTTATCAGGAGGTAATAGAATTCGCCAGGAAGAACAAGATTATCATTGTTTCAGACCTGGCTTACTCTGCCGTATCCTATGATGGTTATCGTCCCCCCAGCATCCTGGAGTTTAAAGGGGCAAGTGAGGTGGCGCTTGAATTCCACTCATTATCCAAGACTTATAATATGACCGGCTGGAGGGTAGGCTGGGCCTGCGGAAACGCGCAGCTGATCTCTGCCCTGGCTAAAGTAAAATCCAATATTGACTCCGGTATATTCTCGGCCATACAGCTGGCAGGTGTCGCTGCCCTAGAGGGCCCGCAGGAATATGTTAAGAATATGTGCGCCTTGTATCAGGAAAGGCGCGATACGCTGATGAAAGGCTTAAGGTCTTTAGGCTGGGAGGCGAAGACCCCCCGGGCTACTTTCTATGTTTGGATAAAAGTCCCCAAAAAAGAAAACTCCATAGAATTCGCAGCTTTATTGTTGGATAAAGCGAATTTAGTTGTTACTCCCGGAGTAGGGTTTGGCAGTAACGGGGAAGGCTATATCCGTATGGCGCTGACCGTCTCCAAAGAAAGAATGCAAGAGGCGATAGGGCGCCTGCAGAAGATATTCTGATGTTAACTACCTGTTATTTAGGGGTGGGTTCAAATTTGGGTGACCGGCGCAAGATTATAAAGTCAGCGGTTAAGAAGATCGAGGCCTTGAAAGAGACCAGGGTAATTAAATTATCCCGTATCATTGAAACCGAGCCTGTGGGCTGCCCTAAGGGCGCGGGTAAATTTTTGAATGCCGTTTTAAAAATACGCACCTCGCTTCCACCGTTAACACTCCTTAAAAACCTTAAGTCGATAGAAAAAGAACTGGGCAGAAAGAAGTCACAGCGTTACGCCCCAAGGACTATAGACCTGGATATACTTTTTTATGGGGGGAGGAGCGTCAACGCCAAGGAATTACAGATCCCGCATCCCAGATTATTCGAGCGCGATTTCGTTTTGAAGCCGCTCTCAGAGATAATATGAGAATAATCAGCAGCATAGCGAAAATGCAGCAGTTTGCCTTGCGCGCAAGGCACAAGGGGTTCTCAGTAGGTTTTGTGCCTACGATGGGCGCTTTGCACGAAGGCCATTTAAGTCTCATCCGCAGGGCGCGCAAGGAGAATGATCTGGTCGTACTTAGCATTTTCGTCAATCCCGCGCAATTCGGACCCAAGGAAGATTTCAAGAAATATCCCCGTTCGCTAAAAGAAGATTCACGTCTCTGCCGTAGTTGCGGGGTGGATGTGATATTCTATCCTCAGGCGAAAGCAATGTATCCTCCCGGTTACCTTACCTATGTTACAGTAGAAAAATTAAGCGATAAACTTTGCGGAAGAGCGCGCCCCGGGCATTTTAAGGGCGTTGCGACAGTAGTCACCAAGCTTTTCAATATCGTGCAGCCAACAAGCGCTTATTTCGGGCAGAAGGATGCGCAGCAATCTGTGATTATCCGGAAATTAACCGCAGACCTGAATATGCCGGTTAAGATAAAAGTCCTGCCTACGCTGCGCGATAAAGACGGATTGGCCTTAAGCTCAAGAAACGCATATCTTAACCCAAAAGAACGGAGAGAAGCCCTCGTCTTACCGCAGGCGCTAAAGAGGGCCCGATCCCTGATAAAAAGAGGGGTGAGGGATTCCGCGAAGATAATCGCAGAGATGAGAGGGGTTATCCGTTCTTCCGGTGCAGCGAGAGTGGATTATATCTCCGTCGTAGACACGGTAAATTTGGAACCGCTTGGCTTACTCCGCGGAGATTACCTCATAGCCTTGGCGGCGCGCGTCGGAAAAACGCGCCTGATCGATAATATTACAGATTAATATGGCTGAATTTAAGAAGATCGGGATTGTGGGATGTGGGGCGATAGGCAGTTCCCTTGCCCGGGTAATCGTCAAAGATTTTACCCGGGAGGCCAGGCTGGTTGCGCTCTATGATATTGAAGCGGGAAAGGCAGAGAGTTTATCCCGCAAGGTTTCCGGCAGCCCTAAATTAGCGGTTTCCGGACTTAAGGAAGTGATTTCAAAATCTGACTTAGTCATTGAGGCCTCTTCTGCGCGCAGTTCCCGTGAGATCGCCGCAGCTGTCTTAAGCAGAGGCAAGGATACCATGTTGATGAGCGTAGGCGGAATAATCAAACATCTTACGCAGTTAAAACTGCTCTGCCGCCGGTATGGATCACATTTGTATATACCAAGCGGGGCAATTTCGGGTATAGACGCCTTAAAGGCAGCCGTGCTGGAAGGCGCTGACAAAGTAACCCTGGTTACGCGCAAAAACCCGCTCTCCTTTAAAGGGGTAAAATATGTTGAGGATAAGAAAATAGATCTACGCAAAATCAGAAATGACCGCGTCCTTTTTTACGGGAGCGCAGAAGAAGCGGTAAAATATTTTCCCCAGAATGTCAACGTGGCGGCGGTATTAAGTATTGCCGGGATAGGCAGGAAGAGGACAAAGGTCAAGATTATCGCTTCGCCTAAGGCCAGGAGGAATATCCACGAGATCGAAATAGAATCAAAGGCGGCCAGGGTTTATACGCGTACGGAAAACATCCTGCACCCGGATAATCCCAAGACCAGTTACCTGGCGGTGCTTGCAGCAGTGGCAACGTTAAAGCAGATCTTAGAGCCGGTTAAAATCGGCACTTAGATAAATTATTTATCGAAAGGAGGTGAAAGAATAATGGCACAAAAACTAGTGAAGCTGGGTATCAAAAGAGTAAAAGGGTTCCTCTACTACATCGACAAGAAGGGTGATGTTTCTTGCGCGAAGATGGCAAGAGGCAAGAAAAAGGGAGGCAGCCCCAAAAAGGTAGCAAAGTGTGGCATCAAGAGGCAGAAAGGTTACCTTTATTTTATCGACAAGAAAGGTGACGTTTCCTGCGCCAAGATGAAGAGAGGCGGCAAAAAGAAAAAGAGATAATCGCCGTCTTTAAAGAAAGGCCCCTGTAATTATGGCATCATCTTTAATTTACAGGGGCTTTCTTTTTTGGTATACTTCTAATCTATGAACGACAAGATAATACTCAGAGGCGCTAAAGAACATAACTTAAAGAACATAAGCTTAGAGCTGCCGCGCAATAAGCTTATCGTAATCACCGGGTTATCCGGTTCCGGAAAATCCAGCCTGGCCTTTGACACTATCTATGCCGAAGGCCAGCGCCGTTTTGTCGAGAGCCTCTCCAGTTATGCCCGCCAATTCCTCGAACAGCTGCAGAAGCCGGATATAGAATTCATCGAGGGCCTATCGCCCACCATCGCCATCGAACAGAGGAGCGCAGGAGGGAATCCCCGCTCCACAGTGGCCACCCAGACCGAACTTTACGATTATTTAAGGATACTCTTCGCCCGCATCGGCCGGGTATATTGCTATCAGTGCGGTGAGCTTATCGAGAGGCAGAGCGCCCAGGAGATCGTAGAGAGGATTATCTCCCTCCCCGAAGGGGTTGGTATCCAGATTCTGGCGCCTTTGGTCAGAGGGAGGAAAGGGGAATACCGCGATATCTTCTCTTCTGTCCAGAAATCAGGTTTCGTGCGCTGCCGCGTGGACGGGAAGATATACGAGACTACAGATAAATTAAAGCTGGATAAATATAAGACCCACGATATTGAGGTGGTGGTGGACAGGCTGCAGGTGAAGCCGGAGGCAAAGAAGCGGATCGCGGATTCAGTAGAGACCGCGCTTAAGGTGGGTAAGGGGATAGTAATAGTGGCGGGGGGCAAAGCTGATCAGGTCTATAGCGAACAATATGCCTGTGCCAAATGCGGTATAAGCTATGCCGAGGTTGAGCCGCGCATATTTTCTTTCAATTCTCCATACGGCGCCTGCCCGGATTGCAACGGCCTGGGGATAAAACTGGAATTTGACCCGGAGTTAGTCGTCCCGGATAAAAATAAATCCATCAACGAAGGAGCGCTTGCCCCCTGGAAAAGAGGAGGCCGGGGGTATATGCTTTATTACCGCTGGTTGATACGCGAGCTCTCCTATCAGATACGTTTTGACCTGGATACCCCTTTTAAAAATTTAAGCAAGGAAGTGCAGCGTATCATACTCTATGGGACAAAGGAAATAATCGGGAGCAAGCCCTTTGAAGGGGTCATCCCGCATCTGGAAAGATTATTCCGCGATACTGACAGTGATTATTTGAAAGAAGAGATAAGCAGGTTTATCTCAAGCCTACCCTGTCCTTCATGCAAGGGGGCGCGGCTTAAGAAAGAAATCCTGGCAGTCAAGGTAAACCGCAAGAATATCTATGAAATTACCCAGTTATCGGTTAAAGAGGCGCACCGTTTCTTTAAAGAGCTGGAGTTAACGCAGAGAGAGAAAATTATTGCCCGGCAGGCCTTAAAAGAGATCATCCAGAAGTTAGAGTTCTGTGTTAACGTCGGGCTGGATTACCTGACCCTGGATAGAAAAAGTTCAACCCTTTCCGGCGGAGAAGCGCAGAGGATACGCCTGGCGACGCAGGTCGGTTCCGGGCTGGTCGGTGTTTTATATGTGCTGGATGAGCCGAGCATCGGGCTGCACCAGCGCGATAACGGAAAGTTGCTGGATACCTTAAAGGCCCTCAGAGATTTAGGGAATACCTTGATCGTAGTGGAGCACGATGAAGCGACCATCCGCGCCTCGGATTACGTGGTGGATTTAGGTCCCGGGGCAGGGAGGCACGGTGGAGAGGTTATCTTTTCCGGGCCGACGGAAAAATTGTTAAAGGATAACCGCTCTCTGACCGCTCAATATTTAAACGGCAAGCTCGAGATTGATATCCCGCTGATAAGAAGGCCCTGGCAGAAACAGAGATTCCTGGAGATAAAAGGGGCGCGGGAGCATAACTTAAAAAATATAGATGTGAAATTTCCTCTGGGCAATTTCATCTGTGTTACCGGGGTCTCTGGCTCTGGGAAGTCTACGTTGATAGATGAGATATTGTTCCGCGCCCTGGCCCAGAAATTATACAAAACCAAGGATAAGCCGGGTGCCCATTCAAAAATAACCGGAGCGGAAGAGATCGATAAGGTGATCGTGGTTGACCAGTCGCCTATCGGCAGGACCCCCCGCTCAAACCCCGCGACTTATACCGGCGTATACAGCTATATCCGTGATATCTTCAGCCAGCTTCCTGAGGCAAGGGTGCGCGGGTATAAACCCGGGAGGTTCTCTTTCAACGTCAAGGGCGGCAGATGCGAGGCCTGCCAGGGGGACGGGATAAAAAAGATCGAGATGCATTTCTTGCCCGACGTCTATGTCAAATGCGATATCTGCAAAGGGTTAAGGTTCAACGAGGCAACTCTGGAAGTAAAATATAAAGGCAAGTCTATCTCTGAGGTCCTGGAGATGACGGTCGAGGAAGCGCTGGATTTATTTGCCAATGTGCCCAAAATCAGGAATACTCTTTCTTACCTATATGAAGTAGGCTTAGGGTATATCCAACTGGGGCAGCCTGCTACTACTTTATCGGGAGGCGAGGCGCAACGCGTTAAGCTTTCCTCCGAGTTAAGCCGGCGCTCGACCGGGAAGACGCTTTATATCCTGGATGAGCCGACCACCGGGTTGCACTTTGCGGATGTAGCCAAACTTTTGTCGGTTCTCCAGAGGCTGGTGGATAAAGGGAATACCGTGATTGTAATAGAGCATAACCTGGAAGTGATAAAATGCTGCGACTATATCATTGACTTGGGCCCCGAGGGAGGGGATAATGGCGGTAAGCTGGTGGGGAGCGGCTCGCCCGAAGATTTACTTAAAAGCAAATCTTCGTATACCGCTCAATTCTTAAAGAGGGTACTGAAAGGCTGATGAGGAGAAAAATATTTTTTACTTTTCTACTGATATTATTCCCGCTCCATGCGTCTTTTGCCCTGGATTTAGATAAGGTAAAGGTGAATTTCTTAAGCGGAGATTATAAGGCTGCCATCAGCGAGGGGGAGAAACTTTTGGCAGGCGCAAGCCAAGCCGGACAATCGGATGAATTGTATTATTTCCTGGGTTTAAGTTATTTAAAGGACGGTAACTACCTGCGTGCCTCGGATATATTTGAAATTATCCTTACCGAATTCAAGGAGAGCAAATTTAAAGAGGAAGCGAAGATGGGGTTGGGGGATACCTATTTCCTGCGCTCAGATTTTGGCAAGGCCGAAGAATATTACCGGCAGGCCTTGGCAGAAAGCCCCGAAAGCAGGATTAAGCCCGCCCTGTATTACCGTCTTTCTCAGTCGGGGTTTAAAAAAGGAGACCCTGAACAGGGCAAAGTTTACCTGGATAAACTGCGCAATGAATTCCCGCAAGGGGCGGAATTAGTTGCAAACCAGGATATCTGCTTACTCCCGCCGGCTAATTCCGAATTCTTCTATACCGTGCAGGTAGGCTGTTTTTCAAGCAGCGTGAATGCCAATAACTTCCTGAAGACCCTTGCGGATAAGGGTTATTCTGCTTATATAGAAGAGGCGGTTATCTCAGGCCTACCATCTTACCGGGTGCGGGTAGGAAAATCTAAATCCCGTCAGGAGATCTTGGAACTGGAGCAAAAACTCTCCCGCGAAGGCTATCCCACAAAAGTCTGCCCTTAAGATGTCAAAAACGGAAATTATATTTTTAGCCGGGCCAACTGCTTCCGGTAAAAGCTCAGCCGCAGTAAAGCTCGCCAGGAAGCTTAACGCCGAGATCATCTCCTGTGATTCCATGCAGGTCTATAAAGGCATGGATATCATTACCTCTAAAACTAAATTTAAAGAGCATCTGACTAGTATAGTTTCGCCGGAGGAAGAATATGATGTGGCCAGGTTTCGCCGGGATGCCCTGAAAAAGATGAAGGATATCTTGAGAAAGGGGAAGGCTCCGCTATTCGTAGGCGGGACCGGTCTTTATATCACCATTCTTCTAGACGGTATATTTAAGGCCAGGGCAGAAGACAGGGCTGTCAGGGAGCGGCTTTATAGCCAGGCAGAGGCGCAGGGGGGCACTTATTTGTATCAAAAGCTGAATAAAGTTGACCCGCAGGCAGCGCTAAAGATTCATCCCAACGATACCCGGCGCATTGTGCGCGCCTTAGAGGTCTTTGAAGCTACAGGTAAGCCCATTTCGCAATTACAAAAGGAAAGAAAAGGGCTGTATGGTAGTCATAGGGTGAGGATATTCTGCCTGGATATGCCGCGGGATAAGCTTTATCAGCGTATTGACCGGCGTGTTGAAAAGATGTTTAGGGAAGGGTTGATCCCGGAGGTGAAACGCCTGCTGAAGATGAGATTGAGCCGTACCGCCCAATACGCAATAGGGCTCAAGGAAATTGCAGGTTATCTTGAAGGCACTTACGACTTAGGCGCAGCCAAAGAGTTAATGCAGAGGAATACCCGCAATTACGCCAAAAGGCAGCTCACCTGGTTCCGCAAAGATAAGCGTATTGAGTGGATACGGCTTAGTGTCAAAGATACCCCCGCTGCAACCGCCGATAAAATATACAAGCAATTGCAATTGACAGGCGCTTAAATAGCGCTAAAATAGTATCATACAAGCGGGGTGTTGAATGGGGGCAGGATAGTATAATTCTTGGGCACTCTTTCCGAAGGGGGGAGGAGTGCTATTTTTATTTAAGGAGGAAGATGATGATTAAAAGCCTGGTGGTGGTTTTAGCCGTCTTTTTTTCGTGGAATATGGCCGCGCTGGCGCAGGAGGATAAGAATGAAGCTGCTTGCACCAAGGAATGTAATTTCTTAACCAAAGATTGTACCGCCTACATCGAATGCCGGGTGGCTAAGGCTACGTGCCTGGAGACCTGCATGCAGCGTAAGGTCTGGGAGAAGGTTTCCGGTTCTTTGGATAAGCTGAGTGCCGTATTGGATAAACAGAATAAGGAGAAGGAAACTCAAGAAGATAACCTTCAGCCTTATATCAGCACGCGCAAGCTTCCCGCAGAAGAAGAGAATGCCACGGGGGCCTCCTCTGTTTCGGATTCGGTCCAGAGTACGAATACCACTGCTTCTGATATGTATTAAAGTAAGGCTTAGAAAAGAGGCGTAAGATGAAAAAAAATATCGGGGCGACGGATAGACGCATCAGATTAATATTGGGTCTGTTGTTGATCATGGCAGCGCTTTACTGGAAATGCTGGCTCTGCGCTATCGCAGGGGTAATTCTTATAATTACCGCGGCAATCGGCTGGTGCGGCCTCTATAAGCTCCTCAAAATCAATACCTGCAATATACCCAAGTAGATTTAGCGGGTCCTGGCACGGGAACGCTTCTTGCGCTGAGGCGCTGCGAAGCATCCCCGTCACTGCCGAAGGCAGGGGGATCCGTTGATATTCTATAGTCCTAAGCTGGAAAATAGCTTGGGATTTTTTGTGGGTTGAGCTATAATAAAGATTCAAGGAAGGTAGAAGTATGAAAAAATCATTATTAGCAATTGCCATAGCGCTTATTTTTGCAACACCCCTTTTTGCGCTGACAGATAGCAACACCCCCGGAAACACTATCTTTACCAGCGGAGGGCAGTTCGTAACCCTTTCGGCAGACTTTGGCAAACCCTCATTCTATTTGGCGAGTAACGGCCAATTCTCTACCCCATCTTTTCAGATTGCCTCCAACAAAAAGGAATTTTCCGAGAGTTCTGTGAAGGTATCCGGGAATACGGGCGAATTCTCCAGCAATTCCTTCTCCGTAAGCCAAAAGAAGGGAGAGTTTTCTACTAATTCTTTTACCGTATCGGAAAATACGGGGGATTTCTCCAGCAATTCCTTTTCCGTAAGAGAGAATACGGGGGATTTCTCCAAGAACTCATTCTCAATAGCTAAATGAGGTAATGGATGGCGAATTTTTCATTTGATATTGTTTCGGAAGTAAACCTGCAGGAGATGGATAATGCGGTCAATCAGGCCTGCAAAGAGCTCTTCCAGCGCTATGATTTTAAGGATAGCAGATCCTCTATCGCCTTTGACCGCAAAGAGAAGACCCTTACCCTGGTAGCGGATGATGATTTTAAGCTGCGCGCGCTCACCGATATCCTGACTACGAGGATGGCCAAGAGAGGCATCTCTCTTAAGGCCCTTAAATATAATGAGCCTGAAAAGGCCTTTGGGGGATATCTGCGCCAGCTGGTAGAGATTTGTATGGGTATTGATAAGGAGAGGGCCAAAGAGTTAACCGGTATTATCAAGTCTTTGGGTTTAAAAGTACAGACTCAGATTGAAGGAGAAAAGATAAAGGTCAGCTCGCCCAAGAAGGATGATTTGCAGGTAGTCATCACGCACCTAAGGGGCCTGAATTTTCCCATACCGCTTAGCTTCGGTAATTACCGATAGAGAGGAGCTTAAAATGAAAGTTCTACTGATATCTTCCAGCCCGCATAAGGAGAAGAGCTCTACATTCCTCCTGGCTAACGAAGTATTGCGGGGGCTAAAAATTGAGGGAGTCTTTTGCGAATCTTTGCACTTGGATGACTTTAAGATTTCTTTCTGCAAGCACTGCGAGGCCTGCCACAGGAATATCCTGAATTGCTCGTTAAAGGACGATACCAAGATGATCCTGTATAAGATGCTGGATGCCGATGGGATAATTTTTGCTTCCCCTAACTATATAAACCAGGTGACCGCTTCCATGAAGGCGCTCTTTGACCGCTCGGCGCACTTCATCCACTGCAAGCGGCTTTTAGGTAAGTATGTGGCAGGGGTCGTTACCTCCGGGAGCGGCCAGAATAAAGAAGTCCTGGATTATATCGGTTTTTACGCCCATACCTGCGGGGCGCAATATTCAGGAGGGGTCTCTGCGCTTAGGCAGTTCGGGGAGGATAAGAAGGATGAGGCCGTAAGATTAGGCAGAAAGATGGCCACTGATATAAAAGAGGTGAAGATGTATGCGGATCAGGCAGAGGCGATAGAGAAGAGCAAGAATTATTTCTCCCGGGTAATCAAGCTTAGGAAGGAAGACTGGCAGGAAGAATACAAATACTGGGAAGAAAAAGGCTGGGTATGAGGGAAGAGGGCTTAAAGAGAAGGATGGCTTCTCTAGGGATAAAAGAAGCGGACTTAGCGGAGAAGTTCATCCGCTCAGCAGGCGCGGGCGGGCAGAATGTGAATAAGGTTTCCACCTGCGTGCACTTGCGCCACCTCCCCACGGGGATAGAGGTCAAATGCCAGCAGGAGCGCTCTCAAGGCTTGAACCGCCTTCTCGCCAGAAGGTTGCTTGCCAGTAAAATTGAGTCGCTGGTATTGGGCAGAGAATCAGAGAAACAGAAGAAGATAGAGAAGATCAGGCGGCAGAAGCGTAAACGTTCCCGCCGGGCCAAAGAGAAGATGCTTAAATTTAAGAAGTTACGCGCCGAGAAGAAAGAGCTGCGCAAATCCCCCGCCATAGAGTAAATTGAGGTATAAAAAATATGAAATATACTAAAGGAAAGATCGGGAGGGTATTCCTGCTTAAGTTTGATAATGAGGATCTTTTGCTGGACGAGCTTGCAGCATTTGCCAGGAAAGAAAAACTTAAGGCAGCAACCATGCTTTTTATCGGCGCACTTAAAGAAGTGGATCTGGTCACCGGGCCCAAAAAACCGGTGATCCCTCCTGAGCCGAATAAAGTCAACTTCCAGAAGGGGTGGGAGGTAATGGGAATAGGCACTATCTTCGCCAATAAAAGCGGACCGCAGATACATATACATTCTACTATGGGTAAGAAACTTAAGACTCTTACCGGGTGCGTGCGGGGTAAATCCACAGTTTTCTTGGTGATTGAGGCGGTGGTCCTGGAGTTAGAAGGTGTCAAGGCCTCCAAGGATATTGACCCTAAGACCGGATTGAACCTCCTGAGAATATTATAAAAGACGATTTGTTATGGCTGATAAAAGAAACCACATGAGGTATATCACTACGGAGTGCGTCACCCTTAAAGACGGGGAAGGTACGCTGATTGCCTCCGACGCCATGCTTAGCGATATAAGTTTCAAGGGAATGTCATTAGAGTTGAAAGAGAGGATAGAACCCGGTAAGGTTGTGCAATTTGAATTAATGGCCGAGATTCTGGGGAAACCTTTGCTAGGCAGGGGATTGGTTAGGAATGCGAATGAGGTTAAGCATGGGAAAAGACATATCTTCAGGGTGGGCATAGAGTTTGTCGATGTCGTTGATAATGATATCTCTTGTATTTTGAATGAGATCAACCGCAGGATGAGGGAGCGCAAGAAGAAACCCGTCTCCGACGGAGGTTTTGATTGCGGGCCGATTTAAAAAAATGGAACGCGCGCTGCTTGTAACTATAAAACTGGAGACGGAGAGAGATAACTGGAGTATGGAGGATACTGCCCTGGAGCTTGAAGAATTGGCTGCTGCCTGCGGCGCGGATATCCTGGATAATATTACCTGCGTGCGCGAGAGGCCCTCTCCTAAGTTTTTCATCGGAAGCGGGAAGGCCGAGGAGATATCCTTGCTTTGCCAGGAGCTTAACGCCGATACCGTGGTCTTCAGCCACGACTTATCCGGGACGCAGCAGCGCAACTTGGAAGAGGTGATCCAGCGCAAGACCATTGACCGCACCCAGCTGATCCTGGATAT
>DATJPP010000003.1:0-5061 GCA_035506355.1 Candidatus Margulisiibacteriota bacterium
CGCGCGTATCTGCGGACCTGATCCAGGCGATCTTCACTCCCAATAACCCTCTTCATGACGGAGGGATGGTGATACAGCATGGCAGGATCGCCGCGGCAGGCTGCCTCTTCCCGCTTATGCAGGGAACCGAATTAAACCGCATATTCGGGACCAGGCACAGGGCTGCTTTGGGGTTAAGCGACGAGACTGATGCCTTGCTTATTATTGTTTCAGAAGAGAGAGGCGATATCTCGCTTGTCTATCAGGGAAAATTGTATAAAGATTTAAGCCGCGAAGGGATGCTGAATGAGGCTAAAAACATATTAACCCTTAAAAAAGAAGATGACTAGAGAGAAGGTAAGTATTAGTCGCAGGGTCGCTCATTTGTTTACGCATCACCCGTGGCTCAAGGTTATTTCCCTGATTTTAGCGGTTATGGTCTGGCTCTATGTGCGCGGCGAGATCAACCGGTTCAACTATTAAAGATGCCTAAACTCGGGGTAAATATAGACCATGTCGCAACTTTAAGGGAAGCGCGCCGGGGTACTCATCCTGAGCCGGCATTAGCCGCCTCCATCTGCGAGATATCGGGCGCTGACAGCATAGTCGCGCATTTAAGGGAAGATAGAAGGCATATAAAAGACGCCGATCTCTTTTTGCTTAAGAAGATAGTGAGGAGCAGGCTTAACCTGGAGATGTCTATCTCCAGCGAAATAGTGGATATTGCCTGCCAGGTTTTGCCGCATCAGGCAACGTTGGTACCGGAGAAAAGGCAGGAGTTGACTACGGAAGGCGGTTTGGATATCCTGGGTAATATGGGGGTCATTAAACAAGTCTTCAAAAAACTGGATAAGGCGGGTATTGAGGTCAGCCTTTTTATTGATCCGGAGAAGAAACAGATCGATGCCGCTAAGATTATCGGCGCGCGGATCATAGAGCTGCATACAGGAAGGTATGCCGCAGCGGAAAAGAGAAAAGAAAAAGACGAATCCCTGAAAGAGCTGCGCGAAGCCTCAGCCTATGCCTTGAATAAGGGCTTTGTGGTTAATGCCGGGCACGGCCTAGATTACTCTAATGTAGCCGAGGTAGCAAAGATAAAAGGGATTGAGGAGTTGAATATCGGTTATTCCATAATCTGCCGCTCTGTGATGGTAGGGATCAGTCAGGCGGTAAGAGAGATGAAAGAGCTGATAAAATCAAAATGATCTTAGGAACCGGCGTAGATATAACCGAGGTCAGCCGCCTGCGCAAGGCAGTGGAAAAGTGGGGGGAATCATTTCTTAACCGTATTTTTACGGATGAGGAGATTGAGAATGCCAGGAAGCGCCTCAGCCTTTATCAGCATCTTGCCGGAAGGTTCGCCGCAAAAGAAGCAGTATTCAAGGCAATGGGAGATAGCGGGCTTAACTGGAAAGATGTGCAAATTTTAAACGACAGAGAAGGGAAGCCCTATTGCAAGCTCTTAAACGGCAGGGCGAGGAAAGTGGATATCTATATCTCCATCTCCCATGTAAAAAACTATGCGGTTGCCAACGCAGTTATTACACAGAAAGGCTGATGCCCATAAGGGTGATTTTGGGCACATTTTTATTTTAGGAGGGACAGCTGGATTTTCCGGAGCGGCTGTTCTGGCTGCTGAG
Source organism: Candidatus Margulisiibacteriota bacterium (assembly GCA_035506355.1). Classification (GTDB taxonomy): domain Bacteria; phylum Omnitrophota; class Gorgyraeia; order Gygaellales; family Profunditerraquicolaceae; genus DATJPP01. The sequence continues at coordinate 1,620 of DATJPP010000003.1, forward strand.
GCGGCTATGCGCTCCGGGGCGGGTTTAGTAACGCTGGGAATTCCCGAGAGTTTAAACGGGCCAGTAATAAAAATCAAGCCCAAAGAAGTAATGACATTGCCTCTGCCGGAAACGAAAGAGGGGGGTATAAGTTCAGCTGCATACCGAAAGATAAAGAGCTTTGCAGATAAAGTTGACATACTGGTCATCGGCCCGGGGATGGGGCAGGAGGAGAGTTCCCAGCGGTTGGTCAGGAGGCTGGCAGAAGTTATAGATAAGCCTATGGTTATCGATGCCGATGGCCTGAATGCGCTGGATGGGCATCCGAAGGTCTTGCTTAGAGCGCGCAGCTTAAAACGCACAACAATATTAACGCCGCACCCTGGCGAGATGGCCAGGCTGCTTAAGGTCAGTGTCGGCAGACTCCAGGCCAGGAGAAAAGAGGTTGCCAGAGGTTTTGCCAAAGATTATAATTGCATAGTTGTTTTAAAGGGTCATAACACGGTAGTGGCTGATTGGGAAGGTAAGTTGTATGTTAATGATACCGGTAATCCCGGGATGGCTACCGCCGGAAGCGGAGATGTTTTAGCCGGTATTATCGCAGCATTTTTAGGCCAGGGGCTGAATGGTTTCCCTGCGGCAAAATATGCGGTATACTTACACGGCTTAGCAGGTGATCTGGCAGCAAAAGAAAAAACCCAGCTAGGCTTGGTTGCTTCTGATATAATAGCCAAGATATCGCAGGCGATAAAGAAATGCAGTTAATGCCGGCGTAGCTCAGTTGGTAGAGCGTCTGTTTTGTAAACAGATGGTCGGGGGTTCGATTCCTCTCGCCGGCTCCATTTTGCGACATTAGGAGCAAAATGGCACCGCGAATGCGGTGCAAGAAATATTTTTTGAAATTCGGGCAGGTACCCAAGCGGCCAAAGGGGACAGACTGTAAATCTGTTGCACTTGTGCTTCAGAGGTTCGAATCCTCTCCTGCCCACCATTAAAATTTTCCTTATCGGAAAATTTTAATGGCACTCAAGCGAGCGTAATTTTGCGACAAGCAAAATAGCGAGCGGAGTGTACCTCGCTTGCGTATACTTATCGGAGGGATGATAAATGACTACACTTAGAGTCAAGAAGACAATCTTCTTTGCTGCGATATTAGTCGCCCTTTCCACCTATTTCTTAACCGATAGCTATGTCAAAAAGCTTCGAAAGGAGGTAGGAGAGATAGTCGATGTAAATTTGAGCGCCTACAGGATTATCGAGAATTTCAATGTAAGTTTCCTGCGCGCCAGAAGGTCGGAGAAGAACCTGATTATCTTTAAAGACAATACGAAAGACCTGGAGAGATACAGGAATGATCTGGACCGCTACTTAAAGGACGTTAATAGGTATTATACTGAGTTGGAGCATATGTTACATAAACCTGAAGACAGAGAATTGCTCTATCCGCTTAAGAAAAACATAGAAGATTACAAAGTATTGGTTGATAAGCTTTTTTCTTCTCTCTTCGGGGGAAATTCCAGTTCCGAGGAAATCCAGACACTCTCACTGAATATCAGGGACTTAAACGATGCGCTCTCAGATAACGTAATGTATCTATTAAATAAAAATAACAGCGATAAGCAAATTTTATTATCAAAGATAGATACTAATTTTTCCTATTTGAAGTATTTGCCGGCCCTGATCTTGATAATTTCTACGGCGGTCATGTTGATGGTCGCTATTTACGGAGTGCGTGAGAAAAAGCGGACGTTACTATAAGCATTTTTCGCGCAGCGCGGGTGTAGTTCAATGGCAGAACAATAGCCTTCCAAGCTATATATGTCGGTTCGATTCCGATCACCCGCTCCAGATCTAACTGCGGCGGAAAAGACCCGACATTAAGGGGATAAGATATGGCTCCTTTAGCCCAGGATACGGAAAAATTATTCGGCAGGCTCTTTGACAACGCGAATCTGCTCATTATCTATTTTGATAATGCGGGAGCAGTCCGGTTGTGCAACAAAAAACTGGAGCAGATAACCGGCAGGAGGAAAGAGGAGCTGGTAGGAGAGTACTGGTATTCCGTGCTCTACCGCGAAGGCACGGTTTTAAAACAGCAAATGCTCAAGGCGGTATTAGACGACTCCATTACCTACAAAAGGCCGAACAGGTATGAGGGTATAATAATAGATAAGGAGAACAGCGAGCATTTTATATCCTGGAGCATAACGCCGATGCTCAAAGATGACGCTTCCGTAGAGGGCATTCTTCTGGTAGGCGAAGATATAACTGACTTAAAGGAAAGCGAAGCCTCCATCAAGAAGATAGATGATACCCTTAAGAATATATTCTCTAATATAAAGGAGTACGCCTTATACGTGATCAACCTGGATGGCAATATTACCTATTACGGGTTGGGCTCCGAGATGATGTTCGGCTGGCAGAAGAATGAGATTATCTTTAAGCACGCCGGTATCCTTTTGCCCTCACAGGATGCTTCTAATAAGCTTAACCTTATTCTTGAGCAGGTAAGGAAGCTCGGGCAGTATGAAACAGAAGTGGAACTTATCCGTAAAGACGGTATCTCGTTTCCCGTGATCTTGACCGTCAACCAGTTTTTGGACGCGGGTGGGAAGCTGACGGGATATATTTTTATGGCCAAGGATATTACAGAGCGCAAAAAACTGGAATACCAGATTTTCCAGTCGGAGAAGCTGGCTGCGATAGGGCAGCTGGCAGCCGGTATGGCCCACGAAATCAATAACCCTTTATTTGTGATTTCGGGAAGGATAGAAATGCTGCTTGAGGAGAAGAAGATTTCTTCGGGTGTAAAGGAGAGTTTGAGCATAGTAAATACCCAGGCCGACAGGATCCGGAAACTGGTGGATCAATTGCTGAAATTTGCGCGTAAAACCCCCCCGAAGCTCGAGGTCATTGATATCAATGAGACCATCGAAAGCGTCCTGCCGCTTTTGGCATACCATAAATTGCCGTCTTCCGATATAAGCATAGAGAAGAGCCTGGCATCCGGTTTGCCTACGTTAAAGGGCGATCTTAACCAGCTGCAGGAAGTATTCGTCAATTTATTTCTTAATGCCTATCAATCTATGCTGGAGGGGGGTAGACTTAGTATATCAACCGCCAATTTCCAAAATCAATTCGTAGAAATCAGGATAAGCGATACCGGACAAGGCATAAAGCAGGAGGATATTAAGAATATTTTCGTACCTTTTTTCTCCACAAAGAAAAACGGCACAGGCCTGGGGCTTTCCATCTGTTATAACATTATCAAAAACCACAATGGCTCGGTAGAAGTAGAAAGCCAGGCCAATAAAGGGACTACCTTCATTATTAAATTGCCTTTTGCTTGAAAGACAAGGAGGATTGAAAGATGTCCTATAAAGTCTTGGTGGTGGATGATGAAGTGCCGGTAAGAGAACTGTTCAGAGAATTACTCACTAAAGAGAAATGCGCGGTAGAATGT
>DATJPP010000004.1:0-2940 GCA_035506355.1 Candidatus Margulisiibacteriota bacterium
TCCTTCTTAGACGTACATGTACTGCCATGAGAATTACTCCTTTCTTATTTTATAATCGCTTCTACCAAGGCCCTTGCCTTGTTCACGGTTTCATAATATTCCTTCCTGGGGTTGGAATCAGCCACGATTCCCGCGCCTGCCTGGATGTAGGCAAAGCCATCCTTGATCAGTATAGTCCTGATAGTAATGCAGGTATCCAGGTTATGAGAAAAACTGAAATACCCCACGCATCCGGCATAAGTCCCGCGCTTGATATTTTCCAGCTCGTCGATTATCTCCATGGCGCGGATCTTGGGGCTGCCGCTTACAGTACCGGCGGGAAAGGCCGCCCTTAGACAATCGTAGATATCGTATTTCTTGCTATCCAGCTTACCCTTGACTTCACTGACCAGGTGCATTACATGCGAATACCTCTCTACGCGCATAAATTCACTCACCTTTACTGTCCCGGTTAAGCAGACCCGGCCCAGGTCGTTTCTGCCTAAATCCACCAGCATCAGATGTTCTGCTTTTTCTTTGGCGTCTTTAAGCAGTTCTTCTTCCAGCCTTAGGTCTTCCTCTTCATCTTCAGAACGCCTCCTGGTGCCTGCTATCGGCCTGGTCTCTACCAATCCCTCCTCGCAGCGTACCAGCATTTCAGGAGAAGAGCCTACTAAGGTAATTCCCTTTAGTTTTAAAAAATACATATAAGGCGAAGGGTTGAGCGAGCGTAAAGAGCGGTAGATATCAAAAGGCTCCTTCTTTAACCTTAGTGAAAATCTCTGCGAAAGAACGGCCTGTATTATATCACCATTCTTTATATATTGCTTTGCTTTTTTAACCAGCTTCTCGAATTCGGCTTTCCTGAAATTTGAAGTGATCTTGGATTTGGTAGCTGATTTATCACCCCGGCTCCTCAGGAACTCGGTGTCTTTTCTGAAACACCCCTCTATCTCCTCTATATTTCTTACTGCTCTTGCGTAAAGCGCTTCCTTTGCAACCTTAGGGTTATTTTTTGGCCCTTTCGGCAGGATAACGTTGCTTAAGATCTTGATTTTATGCTTAAGATGGTCAAAGATCAAAAGCGTCTCGGTTAACATAAATACGGAGTCCGCAAGTTTCAGGTCATCGGGGTTTTTATCCGGAAGCCTCTCAAAGAACTTAACCATATCATAACCGATATAACCTACCATCCCGCCGGAAAAACGGGGAAGCCCTTTTACGTTTACGCTCTTAAACCGGCTCATGAGCGATTTTATCTCATTTAAAGGGTCGCTCCTGGTAACGAACCGGCGGGGATTTTTGCCTTTTTCTATTATTTCGATATTCCTTCCCTTGCTTTTAAAGACCAGCAAAGGATCGCTGCCTAAAAATGAGAAACGCGCCAACTTCTGCTGACCTTCAACTGATTCCAGCAGGAAAGAATAATCCCCTTGTTTTAGCTTCAGGAAAGATGAAACAGGGGTCTCGAGGTCAGCGTTGATCTCTTTATATACGGGGATAACGTTCCCTTTTTGCGTGAGCCTTAAAAATTCTTTTAAAGAAGGCGAATACATTAATTATATTTTTCTGTAAAAACATGACCTGTTGCCGGTATGGCAGGCAACGCCTATCTGCCTCACTTTTATCAGGAGCGCGTCCATATCGCAGTCATAGGCAATTGATTTTACAAACTGGAAATTTCCGGATGTCTCCCCCTTTACCCAGTACTCTTTTCGGGAACGCGACCAGAAACAGGTCTTCTTGAGCCTTAATGTCTTTTTGAGCGATTCTTTATTCATGTAGGCCAGCATAAGCACTTCGCCTGTTTTGTAATCCTGGATTATCGCCGGGACCAGCCCCTGTTTATCGAATTTAAGTTTTTTCATAAGCGCACTGCCACCCCTTTGTCTTTTAAATATTCCTTCACCTCTTTTACGGATAACTCCTGATAATGGAATAATGACGCGGCGAGTGCCGCGTCTGCACCCGCTTCCTTAAAAACATCATAAAAATGCTCCGGTTTGCCGGCTCCTCCGGAAGCAATGACCGGTATATTGAGCGCTTTGGCGATAGTTGCGGTAAGCCTCAGGTCGTATCCGTCTTTGGTCCCGTCATTATCCATGCTGGTTAAAAGTATCTCTCCCGCGCCTAAAGCAACTGCCTTTTTTGCCCATTCCAGCGCATCCAGTCCCGTGGGGGTCCTGCCTCCGTTAATGTAGACTTCCCACCCCCCCGCCTGCGCCCTTTCTTTGGCGTCTATCGCCACTACGATGCACTGGCTCCCGAATTTCTTCGCTGCCTCTGCGATCAACTCTGGATACTTCACTGCCTGCGTATTGATAGATACCTTCTCCGCTCCGGCGTTTAAGAGGCCCCTGATATCTCCGAGGTCGCCGATACCGCCACCTACGGTAAAAGGCATAAAGATATTCTTGGCGATATCCTCAACCAGCCGGATAAGCGTCTTGCGTTTCTCAAAGCTGGCGGTTATATCCAGAAAAACCAGTTCATCGGCACCTTGCGCATCGTAAGCCCTGGCAACCTCCACCGGGTCTCCGGCATCCTTGAGCCCCAGAAACTTAACCCCTTTTACAACCCTTTCCTCTTTGATATCGAGGCAGGGGATGATACGTTTGGTCAACATCTCACTTTATTTTCTTATAAAGGTACGGGCTTAAAAGGCTCCAGGTCTGCTTGCCGACATTACCGTCTGCAGGAAGATTGTTAGCCTTCTGGAACGCCTTGATTGCATCGCGGGTCTGCTTACCCATCCTGCCGTCAATATTACCCGGGTCATAACCTGCATTTTGCAGTGCTATTTGTATCTGTTTGTGATTAGGACGCGACTTTACCTCAGGGATAATCTTTTTCTTACTTGTCTTCCCCTTGTGTTTCGCTGCGGGCTCCGGTTGCGTTACTTCGCTTTTCTGGGGAAGCTGGCTCAAAGATTCCTTAAGGTTGTTAATCTCATCATCCTTA
>DATJPP010000005.1:0-12008 GCA_035506355.1 Candidatus Margulisiibacteriota bacterium
CTATTTTAAGAAAATGCAAAATAAAAATATTGACCACAAATATGATCGCCTTGCCTAAAGAGAGCATCAGTAATGCATATGAGACGGTTCAGCTAAACCGCAAAATAAAGGCAGATTATACCCGGATTTTTCTCGCGAAACCATACAAGGGGACTAAACTCTTTGAATACGGGGAAAGGAACCTTTTATTGGGGGAGAAGGCTTTTGACAGCAAGAATTTCGAGGCCCTGGACAGCATCTATTTTAAGACGGATCACGAAAGAGAATTCAAGAATTTACGTTATCTTTTCTACCTGATTGTAAAATTCCCTGTTTTAGAAAGACCATCGCGCACTCTTATTAAATTACCCTTGACTGAAATGTACAGTTTCTTATTTTTTGTTACCACCATTATCCAGGAGCAAAAGTTCTACAAAATGCGCTTTTTTAAAGGGCTATTACTGAGCCTGAGGCTTATAAAAGGATACGGGAAGCATTACTGATGGGAGAAAAGATAGCGAAGGGGCAAAGTATCTATATCGAGCATATGGGCTGCTCCAGAAGGGGATTGGACGCCAGCAAATTTGATAAATATTTTACGGCAAACGGCTTCCTTGTAGCCAGAAGCCCTAAAAAGGCAGATTACATTTTGTTTGTTACTTGCGCATTCAGGAAGATCGAAGAGGATTACGCAATAAAAAGAATACGGGAACTTAGCAGATACAACTCCAGGCTTATTGTCGGAGGCTGCTTGAAAGGGGTAAATGAAGCGAGGCTCCATGAAAGTTTCAAGGGTTTAAGCTTTACTACTTTTAATATTGAACGCGTAGATGAATTATTCCCTGATTTTAGGGTAAAATTCAAGGAGATATCCGACTCCGATTTTGCCTATCCCAAAAGCAAGTTCCGGGCCTTTGTGCAGTATTTTTATGCAATAAGGTTAGATTTCAGCTATTTTAAAAGGCTGAAAATCTGCTGGGAAAGGAGGGCTTCCGGCAGGTACCGTTATCTTAGGGTGGCCTGGGGATGCACGGGAGAGCATTGTGCTTATTGTTTAATATGGCGCGCCGTGGGGGAATTGAAGAGCAAGACAGCCGAGGAGTGCCTCAGAGAATTCAAGGGCATATTGGGAAAGGGCTATAAAGATATTATACTTGCTGCCGATAACTTAGGTATTTACGGGCTGGATATAAATCTAACCTTGCCGGATTTACTGGTTAAATTGCTGGAAATAGACGGAGACTATAATATCCATCTGGACGAATTCCACCCTTTTTGGTTGATACAGTATTTGGATAGGCTGGTACCTTTATTGCTACGCGATACAATTAAATCAATCATATGCCCGGTCCAGTCTGCCAATGACAGAATACTCAAATTAATGAACAGGAGGCATAGTAAGGCGCAGCTGGCAGAGGCTTTACTAAAAATAAAGAAGATAAATCCTGGGCTTAAGCTTTCTACGACCATCATCGCAGGGTTCCCTTCGGAATCTGAGGAGGAATTTGAAGAGACTCTCAATTTCATCGGGGAAATAAATTTTGAGTTGGTTTATATTTTTGGTTACAGCAGGAACCCTTTTCTAAAGACCCCTGAGATCATAAGCCGGGAAATCCCGGAAGATATAATCAGGATGAGAACGCATAAGGCCATAAAATTCTGTAAAAAACACAGAATTGCCTGTGCTATCGCCTGATAATTAACCGGGTATCCCTCTCCTCGCAGATGCATAAGGTCATTTTTAACATATTTTTTATCCTGTTCCTTGCAAGAGCCCCTGCATATGTATACCCCGCAGACTCTTACGCCCTCGCTCTTTATGGGCAGGCGCGCGAGTATTATAAAATGGCCATGGATAGAGAGAAGGTCTTTGATAAGTTGAATGCCTACCGGTATTACAAGAAGACCCTTGAGGCTGCCGAGCCGGCATTCCCCGGATTAGATAAAAATGAGCAGTTGGAGTTAAGCACGATTATAGAGCAGTCCCATAAAAGGATGGATGAGCTGTTGGAGGAATCGCGCACGATAGGCAATCTGAAATCCTGCAATTTGCGCACGCCGGAATTAATAAGCCAGTGGATGCAGAATAATATAGCTTATAAGTCAGACTGGGCATTGCATGGGGTGATGGAATATTGGCAAACGCCGCAAGAGACGCTTACTCTAAAGGCAGGGGACTGCGAAGACGCGGCTTTTCTGATCCAGGCCTTATTGGATGAGATCGGGATAAGTTCAACCGTGATTTCTGTGGGCTATATCGATGAGGCGGGCGCAGAAAAAAGGCATGCCATGTGCATCTTCCCTGCCGATGAACCGCGCGCTTACTTTAATAACGCTTACCTTTTTAAGACGAACGAGGCAGTAGATGCCTCATTCATCATGAAATTATACCCCGGCTGCTACGATATAGACATACTTGACTTATACAATAAGTCCCGCATCCACCTCTTCAAAAAGAGATAGGTTTAAGGAAAGAGGAGTAGATTGACGCCGGCAGGCAATTGGGGTATAATCTAGTCTATTATGCGTTTAGGCGTACACATTTCTGGGGTAGATAAGATTTATGAGACGCTGGAACGTGCGCATGAACTAGGCTGCAACACCATGCAGATATTCAGCCGTAACCCCCAGAGATGGCGCCTGGGATTTTTAAGCCCGGCTGAGATAAGTGAGTTCATCGCCAGAAAAGAAAAGTTCAGGATAAATCCGGTTTTCATCCACATATCTTATCTGATCAACCTTGCCTCTCCCGATCTCAGGCTATACGATGCCTCTATTGAGGCTTATATCGAGGATATACTGGAGGCTCAGGTTTTAAGGGCGGATTTTATCGTAACGCATATGGGCAGCCACAAGGAGACTTCGGAAGAGGCAGGGATTGAAAGGCTGACCAGTGCCATAAACACCATTTTAGAGAGGACTAAAGGGAGCAAGGTAGGGATATTGCTGGAGAATACTTCGGGCTCGGGTTCATGGCTGGGCTATAAATTTATTCATCAGAGGCAGATCATCAAGGGGATAAAACAGAAGGAACGCGTCGGCCTCTGCCTGGATACGGCGCACGCCTACCTGGCAGGATACGATATCTCAACAAGGGAGGGGCTGGAAGGGATGCTCGGTGAGATAGAAGAGATGGTCGGATTATCCCAGATCAAGCTGATCCACTTAAACGACGCCAGGGGAGAATTGGGCAGCCATCATGACCGGCATGAGCATATGGGAAAGGGAGGTATTGGCCTTGAGGGGATGAGAAGGATCATCAACCATCCCAGGCTAAGAGATATCCCTTTCATCCTTGAGACGCCTAAGGATAGTGAAAGCGCGGATACAGCTAATTTGAAGGCGGTCAGGAAACTGAGAAAGTAAACTTAAGAAGAGGGGCCAATGGCTTATAAATTGCTGGTAGTTGATAACGAGGAAGATATCGTAGATATTTTAAAGAAGAGGCTGATCCAGGAAGGCTATGAGGTGGAGGTGGCCTTTGACGGAGAAGAGGCGCTGGAAAAGGTCAGGTCAACGGACCCTGACCTGATCATACTCGACCTGATGATGCCCAAGATGAACGGCTTTGAGGTCTTAAAAGAGGTCAGGGAAAAGTATAAAGAGAAGTGGAGACCGGTGATCATCGTGAGTGCCACCAGCGACCTGGAGTCGGTGAAGAAATCCTATAACCTTGAAGCAGACCATTACCTGACCAAGCCCTGTACCATGGAGAATCTCCTGCGGGGGGTAAGGACGATGATTTCGCTCATCCCATTGCGAAAGGCAAGCAACGAGCAATGAAGTACCCTTTCAAAGAAATAGAGCATAAGTGGCAGAGGCGCTGGGAAGAGGGGAAGGTCTTCTCCGCCCAGCCGGATCATTCCCGGAAGAAATACTACCTCCTTGAGATGTTCCCTTACCCTTCCGGAAAAATCCATATGGGCCACGTGCGCAATTATACTATCGCGGATGTCTCCGCCAGGTTTAAGGCGATGCAGGGCTTTAATGTGCTCCACCCTATGGGCTTTGACGCCTTTGGCCAGCCTGCAGAGAATGCGGCGATAAAAAATAAGACCAAGCCCGACGCCTGGACGCACAAGTGTATCGACTGGATGCGCGCAGAGCTAAAGAAGATGGGTTTTTCTTACGACTGGGAGAGGGAGATATCTACCTGTGACAGCAGTTATTACAAATGGAACCAGTGGATATTCCTTAAGATGTTTGAGTGCGGCCTGGCTTTTAAGAAGGGTTCCTGCGTTAATTGGTGTCCTTCCTGCGAGACCACCCTGGCTAATGAAGAGGTCATTGACGGCGGTTGCTGGAGATGCCATACCCCCGTTGAGCAGAAAGAGCTTGAGCAATGGTTCTTGAAGATTACCGCCTATAAAGAGAAACTCTTGGAAGATCTCGAGGGATTAAAGGACTGGCCGGAAAAAGTTTTGGCGATGCAGTCTAACTGGATAGGCAAAAGCCAGGGGGTACAGATCATTTTCCCGATTAAAGGTAGTGAGAAAATGATACATGTCTTTACCACCAGGGCGGATACTATTTTCGGTGCCACCTATATCGTCCTCGCTCCCGAGCATCCTCTGGTGAAGGAGATTGCGAAAGGCAGGCCTCAGGAGAAAGAAGTCTTAAAATTTGTGGAGAAGGTGCTGAAAGAGGGTAAGGCGGTGCGCGCCTCATCGGAGGTTAAAAAGGAGGGCGTCTTTACCGGTTCCTACGCCATTAATCCGGTAAATAACGAGGAGGTGCCTATCTGGGTCGCGGATTATGTCCTGATGGAATACGGTACAGGCGCGATTATGGCGGTCCCTACTCATGACCAGCGCGATTTTCTTTTTGCCAAAGAACATAAACTTCCGATGCGCATAGTGATTGAAAATCCGAATGACAAGAATAAAGACCTTAAAGATATGGTTGAGGCTTACGAAGGCGATGGTATGCAGGTCAATTCCGGGGAGTTCAACGGCCTGTCTAACCAGGAAGCAAAGGAAAAGATAGGGGCGTGGATGGAGAAGAAGGGGATTGGCAAGATTGAAACGCATTGGCGCCTGCGCGACTGGTTAATCTCGCGCCAGCGCTATTGGGGGACCCCTATCCCGTTTGTATATTGCCGGAAATGCGGAATGGTACCCGTGCCTTACGAGAATCTGCCGGTGGAATTGCCAAAGGATGCGCCTTTTACCGGCGAAGGAGGAAGTCCTCTGGGGAAGGTTAAAGAGTTTGTCGAGACGCCTTGCCCTAAATGCAAATCTTTAGCCCGCCGGGAAACCGATACCATGGCCACATTCTTTGACTCTTCCTGGTATTTCTTAAGGTTTTGCTCTCCCGGTTTCAAAGAAGGACCATTTGAGATCCGGGAGGCCGGATACTGGATGCCCGTAGACCAGTATATCGGAGGGATAGAGCATGCTATCCTGCACCTTTTGTATTCCAGATTCTTTACCAAATTCTTCAACGATTTAAAAATGGTATCTTTTTCCGAGCCCTTTAAAAGGCTGCTCACACAGGGGATGGTCTTAAAGGACGGAGAGGTAATGTCCAAATCGAAGGGTAATATCGTCGATCCCGATTCCATCATCAAGGATTACGGTGCGGATGCTTTAAGGCTTTTTATCCTTTTTGCCGCTCCTCCCGAGACAGAGCTGGATTGGGATGACCGGGGGATAGAGGGCGCAAGCAAATTCCTGAACCGCGTCTGGCGTATACAGGATAATTTAAAAGAGAGAGCCGATCCCCAGCTCCTGCGCACGATGCACAAGACCATACAAAAAGTCACTCAAGATTTAGAGGCCTTTAAGTTTAATACCGCTATCGCCAGCCTCATGGAGTTTACCAACGTGATTTATCAGAGTGGCTGCGACAAAGAGGTTTTTTCCAAACTGGTAATAATGCTATCTCCTATTGCCCCGCATTTTGCCGAGGAACTCTGGGAGATACTGGGAAATAAAGAAGGTATTTTAAAAGCCGCCTGGCCTGAATACGACCCGAATTTACTGGTGGCAGAAAAGATAGTTATAGTCATCCAGGTGAACGGCAAATTGCGCTCCAAGATCGAAGTAACCGCCGATATCCAGGAGGATAAACTTAAGGAGCTGGTCTTATCCGATGAAAAAATGCAGACTTGGCTTAAGGATAAGCCTGTGAAAAACTTCATCCTCGTACCCAAAAAGCTAGTAAATATCGTAATATAGTTTTTCCGTTAGATTCCCCTCTTTCTTGCGTCTTTTAAAGTAAGAAGGAGGGGTATTTTTATGTTCGCCTTTACCCGGCAAGAGCGGCAGGTCCTTGCTTTTATAATCGCGGTATCTCTGGCAGGCAGCGGGATCAATTTCTTGATTCGCCTCAACAGCCATGCCAGGGTTATCTTGGCTAATTGGCAGAATATCGGTAAGGTTGAGCTTAACTCGGCGGATGAGGCGCTTTTAGATGCCACCGTCCCCGGGCTGGGCAAGAAATTAGCGCAGCGCATTATTGAATACAGGCAGAAAGAGGAGGGATTCAGTGATTTGACAGACTTAAAAAATATCAAGGGGATAACTGCGGCTAAATACGATAAAATAAAAGATTTCCTTTATCTGAAATGAGCAGGGGAAAACCGGTATTTATTCTTGCGCTTATCTTTTCTCTGGGGATAATTATCGCGAAAGCAGCCAACCTCCCTTTTATCTTCTACTATATCCCCAGCCTGCCCCTCTTTTTCCTTCTTTTAGGAAGCGTTAGGAAAGAGAGGGGTTTTGATATCTTTCTCTGCGGGCTCACCCTTTTGCTCGGTTCCCTCTGGTTAAGCAGCCACCAAGTTCTCCCCGCCTGCCACATCGGAAAACTCCTGAATTATAAAGATGATGTCAGTTATGCCGTAAAAGGGATAGTCATGGAAGAGCCGGTTTTAGGTAACGGCTGGTTTAAGTTTATCCTTAGGGTTGAGGAGATACGGGTGAAGGAATCAAGTTACCGCTGCTGCGGCGATATTCTCGTCTCTTTAAGAAAAGGGAAAGATATCTCCTGCGCAGATGAGCTCTTCCTCTCGGGTAGGCTCTACCGCGCTTTAGGCAGATGGAATAACCCTAAAAATGAGGAGTTGATTACCATGAAAGTGGATTCTCCAGTCCGCTTATCCGGCGTTTATCCGTATAAGCTGCTTTTGTTGAGGAGGTTCAGCGTGACTTTAAAAAAGGCGATAGAAAAAATAATTTTTCAGAACACCTCACGCCTCTCATCCTCTGTCCTGGATGCTATGCTTCTGGGGGAAAAAAGGTTTATTCCCCCGCTGATAAACAATTATATGGTAAGGTCAGGGACAGTGCATATCCTGGTGGTGAGCGGTTTTAATGTAGGGATAGTAAGTTTTGCCGTTATCCTCTTTCTAAAGGTCTTAAGGGTAAACAGGAAAATGCGTTTCTTGCTCACCCTGCCGATCCTCTGCCTCTATTGCTTAATGACCGGCTCTTCTAACCCGGTGGTACGGGCTACGGTAATGGCGGTATTTTTTATCCTGGCAACACTTTTCAAAAGAGAAGCGGATATCTATAACGCCTTGGGCCTTTCTCTGTTTTTTATCCTGGCGCTTGACCCTTACCAGTTATTTGACATAGGGTTTCAGCTCTCCTTTACCAGCGTTATCTCCATAGTTTATTTCTTCCCCAGGTTGAGGAAACTCCTGCGTATAGAGAGGATAAGGCTGCGTCCCCTAAGAATAATCCTGGAAGGCTGCCTGGTTTCTCTATCCGCCTGGCTGGGCACAATGGGTTTTATCGCCTGGTATTTCCGCATCTTCTCTCCGGTAACGATACTGGCAAATTTATTTATCGTCCCACTGGCTACCCTGATTACCTTATGCGGATTCAGCCTGGCTGCGGCAAACTATCTCTTCCCCTGCCTGTTAGAGCCTATTGCCTCAACCAGCGAATTGGCTGTGGCGCTCATGCTGCATATAAATGCTCTCCTTGTATCCCTTCCCGGGGCCTATTTTCTCCTCTAGGCCTGCACTGCCTTAATTCATTTGACAAAAGCAGGGGGGTATGTTAAATTTAACATATTATGAAACGCCTGCTTCTGATTTTGGTTGTTTTTCTCTCTTTCAGCCTTCAACCTGCCTATCCTTACTGGATCTGGACCCCCAAGACAGGCAAGTGGGTAAACCCTAAAACCGTAGCTCGGCCGGTCCCTAAAGAACAGTTTGAGCTGGCCAAGTCCTTTTTCGAGACAAATAAACTGGAAGAGGCAAAGCGCGAATTCAAAAAACTGCTTAAGGTCTATCCCAAATCCTTCGAGGCCTCCGAGGGCCAGTATTACCTGGGGCTTATCGAAGAGAAAGAGGATAATTTATATGAAGCCTACAAGGCATACCAGAAGGTCATCGACAAATATCCTTTCTCCGAAAGGATCAAAGAGATTGTTGAGCGTGAGTACAGAATAGGCGAGGCATTTATGTCGGAAGGCAAACATAAGGTCAGCGCGCTGGTCGAGAATCCGGCCATAGAGATATTCAATAAGGTGGTAGAGAATTCTACCTACGGGCCCCTGGCGTCTGCGGCGCAATATAAACTGGGGCTGGTTTTAAAAGGACTGATGCGTTACTACGAGGCAGAAGAGGCGTTCAATAAGGTTATCTCCAATTATCCTGACAGCGAATGGGCCGGGGCAGCCAAATTCCAGATTGCTTCCTGCCGCGCAGCGGTCTCCAAGGGGCCTGATTATGACCAGGGAGCGGCGGATGAGGCAAAAACAAAATTCCAGGATTTTGTCAAAGAGCACCCGGATGCGGTACTCTCCCGGGAGGCAGAAAAGAATATCGACCAGATAAGGGAAAAAGAGGCCCAAAGCCGTTATGAGATAGGCAGGTTCTATGAGAAACAGAAGGCCTATGGCGCGGCAAAGATTTACTACGAAGAAGTAACCGGCAATTATTCCGATAGCATTTGGGCGGCAAAGGCCTTAGAGAGGCTGCAGGTAATGGAGAAGAAAAAATGAGAAAGTTCGTAAGGTTATCCGGTTCTTTGCTTATCGTAAGCGCGCTCACCCTCAGCGGTTGCGGCTATACTACCCGTTCTTCCATGATCGCCAAGAGTTTCAAGACCATATATGTCCAGCCCTTCTTGAATAAGACGGATATAGCGCAGGAAGGGTACGCCGAAAATAAATACCGTATTTACCGGCCAACCCTGGAAACGGATATCACCAAGAGCGTTACCGACAGGTTCCTTTTCGATGGGAACCTGCATCCGGCTTCGGCAGAGGCGGCGGATTTGCTCTTAAAGGGCGAACTGGTGGATTACCACAAGGACCCCTTAGCCTACAATAATGACAATACGGAGGTTACGGAATACCGCATTAATATCGTAGTCAATATAAGCCTCTGGAATAAAAAAGAAAATAAATTACTCTGGGAAGAGAATAATTTTACCGGTGATTCTACGTATTTCACCAGCTTTGCCTCCGGGAATGTAGTGGTCAAGTCAGAGGAAGCTGCTCTCGCTGACGCCTTGAAAGACTTGGCGCGCAGGATTGTCGAGCGCACAGTGGAAGAGTGGTAATGAAGGATGCTCTACCTATTCATCGGAGAAGACAGCCTCTCCAAGGATGCCCAGTTCAAGAAACTAAAAGAACAACTCCTGCCCAAAAGAGTAGAGGATTTTAATCTCGATGTACTGTATTCCCGGGAATTAAGCTTAAAAGAACTGCAGGAAAAACTCCTCTGCCTTCCCTTTGAGGCGAAATGCAGGCTAGTGCTCCTTCGAGACGCGCAGTCCCTGAAAGAAGAGAGCAGGGCATTTCTTTTAGAATACGCCAGGAGAGAGCATCCCGAGACAGCGCTGGTCCTGGATTTTGAGAGGCTTGAGAAGAAAGACCCCTTCCAGGAGCAGATCCACAGATACGCCAAGGCCTTTCATTTTAAAGAGACGGTTAAACCTGACGCCTTTGCCTTAAGCCGTTATATCCTTTCAAAAAATCCTGGCGGGGCCCTTAGGCTCTTAAATCAGTTATTAAAAGACGGGGAGAGGCCGGAGAGGATTCTGGGCGGATTAAGGTATACCTGGGAGAGGGATATCGGTTCTTTGCCGGAGATGAAAAAAAAGCTTAATGCCCTGCTTAACTGCGATATTGAGATAAAGACAGGAAAGCTTAAGCCGCTGCTGGCCTTGGAAAAAATGGTGATTAGTTTATGCGGAGGCGGTAAGTCTACGCATTAAGCGGGATTTCCTGCGGTCAGAGGTTTTAGGGTGGATGATCCTTTTCTTTGCCGCCTTGTCCAACTGAGAAAATACCTTCTTCAGGAGTGTTTTGGCTTCTCCGGCGTTCTTTGCCGACAATAGGGCGTGGAACTCTTTGATTGTTTTCTTCAGCTGCAACTTGGCCCTTAAATTCCTTAAGTGTTTCTTTTTATCGGAACGGGTTTTTTTAATTGAGGTCTTGCGTCTAGGCATTTTAGTGCTCCTTTGTTAGTTTTATATTAATATCATAATTCAACGCTTATGTCAACAGGCAAATCTTTATCCAGAGGGCACTTCGCACTCGCCCAATCCGCCGGGATTATAGGCGTAGCTACCCTTTGCTCGCGCCTCCTCGGGTTCTTGCGCGATATAGTTATTGCCAGGTTCTTCGGGGTCTATCTTTATGCCCAGGCATTCGTGATCGCCTTCAGGATACCCAACCTCTTCCGTGACTTAGTCGGGGAGGGGGCTACGAATGCCGCCTTTGTCCCGGTCTTCAGCGAGTACGACCTAAAGCACAGCAAAGAGGAGTTCTGGGAGCTGGCAAACGTAGTCTTAAACCTTTTGCTGGTTACCGCCACCGCCATTACCCTCCTGGGTATAGTATTCTCTCCGCTTATCGTGCGCCTGATCGCCCCCGGCTTTACCGCCGACCCCCAAAAGTTGGCTACCACCATAAAATTAAACCGGATTATTTTCCCTTACGTGCTTTTAATCTGTCTCTCTACCTATTCCATGGGGCTACTCAATTCCCTGAAACACTTTGCTGTCCCCGCCTTTGCCCCCTGCCTCCTAAATATCTCTATTATTCTCTTTGCCATACTCTTCGGAGAAGGGATAAAGGGCCTGGCATTAGGTGTGTTGGTAGGCGGGATCCTGCAGCTTGCGGTGCAGATCCCGGTGCTTTACAAAAAAGGTTTCAGGCTTAAGCTCTTTAAGAGGTTCCGTCATCCTGCGGCCAAGACTATCGGTTTGTTAATGGCGCCTCGGGTGTTAAGTTCCAGTGTTTATCAGCTGAATAATTTCGTGGACTCGATCTTTGGCTCGCTTGCCTTCATCGTGGGTGAAGGCGGCGTGGCTATTCTTTATTTCTCTTACAGGCTCATACAATTCCCTCTGGGGATCTTCAGCAATTCGCTCTCTCAGGCCATTTTGCCTACCATGTCTTCTCAGGCCTTGACTGAAGATATCAACAGTTTGAAACGCACGCTCTCCTGGGGGCTGCGTGCCACATTTTTTGTCATGCTTCCCGCCTCCTCCGGGCTTATGTTTTTATCGTTTCCGATTGTTTCCACGCTTTTTGGCGGAGGGAGGTTCGACCAATATTCCGCGCAGGCCACTGCCGCAGCGCTATTTTTTTACAGTATAGGTTTATTTGCCTATGGCGCAAATAAGATACTACAGTCCTGTTTTTTCGCCTTAAGGGATACGGTGACTCCCACCAAGGTGGCTTTCCTTGCCTTGGGGCTGAACATTATCTTTAATGCTATTTTAATGTTCCCGCTTAAAATAGCGGGGCTCGCCCTGGCAACCTCGATCTCCGGGACAATCAGTTTTATCGTGCTTTTTGCGTCATTGCGCAGGAAAATGGGGGGTTTCCACATTAAGGGCATTATCATTTCCTTTCTGCGCATCCTGGCAGCGAGTATCTGCATGGGTATAGTCTGCCTGCTTGTATCTTCCCGGAATATCGCAGTGTGGCATAACCACTGGGATAAAGTCTTGAATCTTACGCTTGCGTTGGCTTCAGGATTACTCTCTTACATAGTCTTCTGTTTTCTCTTTGGCGTATCCGAGATGCGCGAATTGCTCCAGCGGATGCTTCGCAGC
>DATJPP010000006.1:0-7369 GCA_035506355.1 Candidatus Margulisiibacteriota bacterium
ATAAGTTATCCCGTAGCTCCCCGGATAATGCACTACGATGGAGTAATAGCATTTGATGGCATGCTTAATCAGCCCGGCCTTCTCTAAAATCAGTCCTTCGTAAAATAATTTTAAGGGCTGCGGTTCCGGGGCGATCGTCCATTTCAAGAATGCCGCCTCTAAGTCCGGAGAGTGCATAAAATCCCAATGGCTGCCTTCCAGTCTTTTATCTTTCATGGCCTGACGAAAGGCAGGGTCCCACTTGACTGAACCGGTATTCGGATAGATCCCTTCGCCTACGGCCTGGCTTAAGCCCTCCTGGTCGCGCACGATATATTGATAATCCTTAGTCCCTACATTGGTAAATTCACCGTATTTTGCATAGTCTACAACCTCTTCTTTGCCCGGGTCATAGAGCTTGATCCCGGTCACCAACTGGCTGACCTGTTTTTTCTCTTTCTCCAGTTCAATGGAGCCGGTCTCCATCTTCTTGATACTCTGTTTGGAGGTCTCGGAGATCTGCCAATACCAGCCGCGCTGGTCCCAGGCCTGGGCAAAAGGATATTTATCAATAATCAATTGGAAGAGCTTCTTTGCCTCCGGCATCTTTTCCTGCCGCATCAAAGTCTCTGCCTGGATAAAATAAGCTGTAGCTACGTCATTTAGCGTCGAGAGGGCCTCGATTTCATCTTTGTCTTTGGGGAGTCCTTTCAAAGAGGCCTGCTGCTTATCCGCCTCATCCTTATAAAGGTCAATACACTGCTGGGTATATTTAAGGGTGGCCTCGACATCTTTTCTGCCATGCGCTTCCCAGGCCTTAGCGATGAGCTCTCTTGAGGCAGGCTTATCTTCCACCGCATACAAGAGGCGGGGTGCGACCATCAACAGAGAAGATGCAAGGGTAAAAGTCAGAATTAAGCTTGCTGATTTATTTTGCTTCATCATTCCGTCTTTCCTCGTGCCGCCTTTCCTGGTGCCTTCTCTCTTCTTCTACCCGTCTTTCCTCGTGCCGCCTTTCTTCTCTCCGCCGCTCTACCTGCGCACGGATTTCGCGCGCCCTCGCTTCCGAGATGTCAAAGGTCATAATAATGTAAACTGCGATGAAAGATGTCACGATCGGGATACCGATATCACAAAACCTCATATACAATAAGGTGTGCGGGGTCTGGTTGGCGCCCAATTCGACCTTGAAACCGGTCCACACCAGGAGGACTCCGGAGAGGATCGATGCCCCTGCCTGCCCTAGCTTTTGTATCCACCAGTAAATTCCGCTGAACACACCTTCTCTACGGGTGCTGGTCTGCAGTTCATCCAAGGCGCACACATCAGCGACCATGGAGGGGACCATGGTGAAGAGCGCCCCCAGGTGGAAGGCCAGGAAGGGAGCAGCGACCAAAAGTAAATAGGGATGATGGGGATTGTACCCTACCCATTTCAAGGCATAACCCAAAATAGCCAGAAACATCGCCAGTAAAAAGGCATTCCGTTTCCCGATCTTTGTGGAGATCCATGTGGTCAGGGAGATGGCGATTAAGGTGCAAATAGAACTGGTCGTCCCAAAGAGGCCCAGCAATGTGCCGCCTTTTCCCCAATCTCCGCCAAAAACATAATAGACAATGACATACAATGTAAAGGCGGAGGCGAGCATGAATCCGTTAAAGATCAAGAATGTTACCATTACCAGTTTCAGAAAGGGGCGGCATTTCAAGGTTATGGCGCAGTTGTTCAGTATGTCTTTTATCGTGCCTAGATGCCCCTTGGTTTTTTCGGGTCTGGGTAAGTTAGCGAAAAGTTCTTTGTTAAAGATTGCCGGGAGAATACCGCCCACTACGATAAATGACCCGACGATGATGGCGAGGGAGCGCGCCCCATGGACAATATCGGTAAACATAGTCTTATTATTCATGATGGCGAAAAACCAGGGCGCAACAAGCCAGGCGATTTGAGCGAAAAAGTTGCTCGAACCCTGTAACCGTGTCCGCTCATGATAATCGGGCGTCATTTCATAACCGAGCGCGATCCAGGGAATGGAATAACAGGCAAAAGAAACGACGAAAAGGCACTGGACCACTAAGAAATACCAGAAATAGAAATTCTGGCTGTGCCCCTTATAAAGGTGGAAGAGGAGGGCGAATAGAATACCTGAAAAGATAGCCCCAAAGAATATCCATGGTTTGCGGCGTCCGTAGCGGGTCCGGGTATTATCGGAACTATAACCGATCAGGGGATCGGAGAATGCATCGATAAGGCGGGGTATGGCCCCGAGGATACCGACCAAGGCAGGGCTCATCCCTAATCCGAGGTTCAAAACAATGACCAGCGCACCAATCGCCGCGGCCTGAAACTGGTTAACGAGCGAGCCGATGCTGTATACGGCTTTTTGAAAAATAGAAATGCGATCTTGAGGGGCTGTAATGTGTTGTTTCGGCTGACCGGCTTCTCCCATGGCTTAACCTTTCTCCTTGCCCAGTAAGGGCACACCAACGCAATACCTTTTAGCGTTGGGTGTTAGTTAAAACAACTTTTTTATCCGAATATTGCGCCGGAAGTTACTCCCTTAACAATGTACTTCTGCATTACCAGATACACTATGATTATAGGCAGGGCGGTTATAGTAAGCCCGGCCATCAAAAGCGGGTAATTAGTCAGGAACTCTCCCTGGAAGAGCATCAGCGCCCGCTGAAGAGGCATCAGGTTTTTATTGTCGAATATCACCAGGGCCAGGACATATTCGTTCCAGACATTGAGCGCATTAAATACCACCACCACTGCCAGTACCGGCTTGGCTAAAGGTAAAGCCACGTGCCACCAAATCCCCAACTTGGAGCAACCGTCTATTCTGGCTGCGTCTTCCAACTCCCGCGGAAGCTTATCAAAAAAGGTCTTTAGAAGGAAGATGCTTGTGGATAACCCGACGTTTACCATGCATAGAATATAGCCTAAGGCAGTATTCCTAAGGTGCAATTTATTCAAGAGGACGTATAAGGGAACGAAACTTCCCGGGATGGGGATCATCATTGCCGCCATAAAGATAAAGAAAATAAGATTCCTCCCCCGGAAACGCAAGCGCGAGAAGGCATAAGCGGCTAAAGAGGCGACGATGATTATGCCGATCACCACCGCTGCGGTGTAAAGTATGCTGTTTAAGGCATACCTGCCGAATCCGCCCTTTTCCCAGGCAAGGATATAATTCTCAAAATGGCAAACCTTCGGGATTAAAGACATATCCCTGAATACCCCCTCCTGCGTCTTCAAACTTGAGGAGACCATCCAGGCTAAAGGAAAGAGACAGGTTGCCGTTACGGAGATTAAAAAGAGGTGGATGAGCAGGTTGATAGCCGAGCGCTTGGCCTTATAATACACCCCTGTCCTCATATCCAAGATGCTCATTTTAGTTATAAGTTGACCGCATCTTATTTGATAAGCGGTATTGTATAAAAGAGACCGCCATTAAGATTGCGCCGAAGGTGATACCCTGCGCACAGGCGTAACCGAAACGCGACGAACCGCGCATCGAAGCCAGAATCCTCAACACCGGCACCTGCGTATGATACGCCGGTCCGCCGTCGGTCATAGCTATAATCAGGATAAAGGCCTGCATCGTCCCCAGGACCGTGAGTATCCCCACCAATACTGCCACAGGCGCCATCAGGGGGAGGGTAATCTTCTTAAAAGAATGCCAGGCATTTGCCCCGTCTATGCGTGCGGCCTCATAGAGCTCGCGCGGTATAGTCTGCAGGCCGGCTAAGAAAATCAAAAAGCCCCAGCCAAATCCCTTCCAGGAATGCACGATAGCTACGCAAGTCAGGGCGGTACGGGGATCGGAGAGCCAGCTTCTGGAGAGATGCCCCAGGCCTAATTGCCCAAGCCAATGATTTAGCAATCCATAATTCCCGTCGAGAATCCACTGCCAGACCAGGCCGACTACTACCTCGGATAAAACCGGCGGGATAAAAAACATCAAGCGGTAAAAGTTTTTCATCCTGATTTCGCGGTCGCAGGATAAGGCCAGGAGGAAGGCTAAGACGTTCTGAAAGGTGAGTGCAATTAAAGTGATATATCCGGCTTGAGTCATCGACTGCCACCAGATTTTATCTTCAAGAAATATCTCCTTGAAGTTACCCAGGCCCACAAAGACCTTGGTGGGCATTATCCCGTCCCATTCATACATCCCCAGCTTAAAGACCCAGATAAAGGGGATAAGATAGAATATAATAAAGATTGTGACTGCAGGCAGGATAAAGAGATAATTTTCCAGGGTACTTTTTAATCTCATCCGGACTTTCTCGCCATTTCCTTCTCTTTCATCCTCTGGGTTTCCTCTGCCACCTGCTCCGGGGTCTTCTCGCCGATAATTATAGACTGTATCCCTTTATTAAATATTTCCAGAACCCGGGGAGACTCGGATATATCCCAGATATTGGGATGCGTTGCGCGCTCCATATCACCGGCAAGCTGGCCTAAGATCGCGGAAACCTTGCTTAAAGCGTATTTATTTGCCGGAAGGTTTGAGGTCATTTGCGCTAAATATGCCTGTTGGTCAAGATCGGTCAACCATTTTAAGAATTTTACCGCCTCTTCTTTTTTTTCTGATTTAGCATTTACCATAAATGAAGAACCAGCGCCTCCCCAGATGCTCACTGGAAATTTATCCGAGGCCGCAGGCGGCAACATCGCGGCGTACTCCAGGTTTGGGTTCATGGCTTTATATACATTTACGCACCACGAACCGTTAAAGGCAAAGACCGCCCTTCCGTTAGCAAAGAGCTGCTCTGCGGTTTTATTAACCATGGTTACCACGCCGGAGGCTAAAAGCCCGGAGTCCTGCATCTCCTTAAAAAGGCCCAGGACTTTAATCCAGTCCGGGTCGGTATAGGGGACTTCGCCTCTAATCGTAGCCAGAACCTTGGTCTCCCCCATAATATTAAAGGCATAATTATTGGCTAAGCAGCCGATCATCCAAGCCTCTCCCCAACCGGAAACCAACCCCTGGATCTGGGCCTGCTTGGCCTTCCTGCCAATCTCTAAAAATTCCGTAAAAGTTACTGGCGGCATATCCGGATTAAGCCCCAGCTTCCTGAATAAATCCTTGTTATAAAGCATCTTGATAGTCATGATATCTATCGGCACGCCGTAGAAGCCTGCGTTAACGCCGTATTTATTGCTGGGACTAAATTCATTTACTGCCAAGGCCTTAGCAAAAAATTCATTCTTCCACTCACCGTTATTCTCTTCCATGTAAGGGGTGAGATCAAGAATGTACCCGGCTTTGATAAAAGAAGCGAAATCAACCTTTTCTCCTAATATGCTGAAAATATCCGGAAGGCTTCCTCCCTGGGCTGCGGTACGCACCTTTTGAGCATAGGCATCCGAAGGCGCATAGAGTTCAAAATTAACCTTTACCCCGCTCTTCTCCTCGTATCTCCTGGCAAGTTCCTGAAGAGCCGGCTCACGGTCAGTCATCCAGTGCCAGACGGTAATAGTTGCCTTCTCTTGGGGATTCACAGCCGGCTGCCTGCTGCAACCTGCTAAACTAATCAGAAACCCAATAAATAATAATTGAGTTAAACCAAAACTCTTTCTTACCTTAAACATCCTGCAATCCTTTATAAAAGCCTTTTCCAAAATACTTTATTAAGTCTACATTAGACACCAATGCATAAAGGTTAAATTTAACATAACTTCATTTACCGGTCAAGGTATTTTACAGCTCCCTTATTATCCTGGAAACGCCCATTAAATCCGCTTTTTCCAGCTCCACCCCCACCATGAACCTGGCAGGGTCAAGCATCTTGGACCAGACCACTTCCCCCCTGGCATAGGCCGGCTCTTCTTTATCGGATAACTGCAGCCACATCTCTAAAGGCGTATGCACCGCCAGTTCCTCCCCCGTAATCATCCCCATCCCCTTGGCGCTGACATCCTGGGTGACTGCCTTACACTCCCTATCGTTTCCCTCGCTTAAAAACTTTACCGGGAAACGCGCGCTGAATCTCTCAAAAATCCTGCGGTCTTCCATGTTCTCACCTACCTCCCTGATTTTTATCCCTTCCCACCATTGACTGGTGAGCTGTTTGGGAAAATTATTATAGACAAATTGATAAAGTTTATCCTTGCCCAAATCGTCAATGCTGCTGAAGACCAATCCGTAGGTATGTAACCCTTCAATGCTGGAGCACCAGACTACCCAAGCCTCCAAGTCAAAGGTCAACACTTCCGAGAGAAAAAGCTTAAGTTTAACAAAAGCATCCTTTTTAAGCTTTTCCTCAAGGGTGATCTTCATCCCCTTGAAATTAATATCACTGATGCGGCACTGTATCGGTTCCTTGCCTTCTACCCCGACCCTAGCTTCCCAGTCTATACGCCATCTGGAACAGCCCCTCTGGTCATACATCCTGCCTCCTGGTTTTGAGGTTTTTTAGAAAACACTCATTATCCTATTTGCTTTACCGGAGCCAGTTTAAGGTATCATCACCCCCTTATTGTACCTCCATAAGAGCCGTGGCGTAAAGGCAATAAATTGCCTTCTTAACTCTTCGGGAGATCACACCTTGATCAAATAACATGCTTATTCCGGTTTCAAAAACTGCTCTTAACTAAAAATTTGTTGAAAACCCCTTTATATCAATATTATCTATCTCTTCGGATGTCATTTTCTCATGTTGATTAAATTTACATATGTCTTTTTCGAATACTAACACCATAATTTGTTTATTTCTAATAACAAGGATTTCCCTAAAATACATTTTCTCTCTAACTTTTTGGCCTTTTGCAGCAATAGAACTAGTAATAATATATCTGCCCTTCAAATTAGTCCCTATCTTTTCTACCCACCTATGCAGCATATATCCATCTTTTTTTATAATAATCCGTAAAGCGGACTTTTGTTTAATCAAATCTGACAATCTTTCCCAACTTATTGCGAAATAATACTGTTTTGGACTTGCGTATTGTATTGCTAATTTATTATAGAATTCAACTGAATCGAGAAGACTCCATCTTTTATTAGAAACTTCTCTTATTTTAAATTTTTTCCAGCCGAATTCATATCTAACTTTGTAAGGTGCGTGACCGATAAAAACATCATTGGTGCCAGGCATTAATATATATTCAGCATGCTTAGCAGCAGTCACAATACATCCGAGAGCATTCTGAATAAAAAGAATTTCTTCTTCGGTATCTGATATCTTTTTTTGTAAAGATAATTTTTCTCTGCGAACAGTTCTCAAAAACAACTGCGCTGTATCAGCCTCCTCGATCAATTCTTCTACACCCTCATCAATGTTATCAATTAGATCCGCTTCCTTAATCCGCACCATAATTTGATCGAGCAACTCTGATGATCCAGAAAATGAGATTGGAATTTCTTTTTTTGGCTGCGTTTCGTTAA
>DATJPP010000007.1:0-4558 GCA_035506355.1 Candidatus Margulisiibacteriota bacterium
TCATCCGGAGTATCCCAGACAAACTCCACCTGCAAGGCGCCATTATAGGAAGCCACCACATCCTTGACCAAGCTAACGACATCGAGGGGCTCTCTTTTAACCGGTGCATTTAATTCCCGCTGCATCTCTCCTAATTGCTCAAGGTCGCGCTTGGCCTTCTTTTCTTGCTCGAGTAAAGACTCCAAGAAAAACTTTGTTGCCCCCGGCTCAACGGTCTCCGGGCTATTTTTAAGAATAGCCTCTATCTCTTTAAGAGAAGCCTTGCTATCGTTAATATGCCGGCTGATTGCGGAAAAGAAGCGCCCGACGGTCTCGGTATCAAAATACGCGAACCGCTCCCACCTGGCGATTGTCCTTAAGGCTTCGTAATTCAGGTGGTGCTTATCCAACTGGGTTAGCTTATCGTATACTCCCGGGGTTTCGGTCAAGCTGACTTCGGCGACCTGAATAAAAAAGTTTATATGCGCAATCTCGTGCATAAAGTTCCTCAAGTCATCGTAGATATCAATAGTGGAAAGATTCGTACTGGAGAAACGGGGGTTAATTTCTAAGAGCGTGGACAAGGCGGATGCATATTCGGATAATGCACGCTTATCGCTGCTTGCATTTTTATTCCCGGCTGATGCAATCTTGTCCGAGAGAGACCCAATCTCATCCGTATAGAAGTTAAGCCCCTGGGAGATAGCAACTAACACTGCCCTGTTTGCCGCAATCGAGAATGCCTCCGGCCCCCTCTCCACAAAAGCCTCAAGCATCTTAAGATTCACTTCCCTCATAGTCAGGGGAGACGAACCTTGCGAAACCGGCGGATTGGATTTTACTTCAACCTTTTCAACCTCTGCACCGCTAGTGACAGCAGAGATAATATTGGGGCTTGCTGCCAGGGCCGTTTCATCTTGGATAGCGCGCATATCAATAATATGCACAGGAGACGAAAACACATTCTTGCCTCCCGCAGGGGGCGGTTCGGACCTGAATACGTCCTGTAAGGCGATACCTCCTGAAGTGTAAGTGCGGATATTCTGGCCGTAAGGCGTATAAATATTTTCTTTTAAGTTGTATTCTCCTTCCTGGAAGGATTTACGGTACGCATCAAAATAGGAGCGCACTGACCAGTTGCCTTGCGCGATAAGATTAGCCAGGTTCCTGCGGTCAATAAGTGCGGAGTAGGCATTATTCCGGCCCGAAAGCCTGGATTTAAACCATTGCGCTAGAATGATAGAATAATAAACCTGCCGCAGGGCAGCATATCTTTTGGCGGAATTAACTTGCCGGTTAAGTTTAGGAATTATGGATTCCCGGATAAGCCGGGCAGAATATTCGTTGAGGGCTTTTAGGCGCGGGTCTTTAAAATTATAGAGCCCGGAATTCTTAAGATAATCCTCCTCGAGCATGACTTTGAGTGTCGCCTTGTAAATATAGGCGGTGCTATCGGATTCGCGGATAATGATTTCATCCGGGACGATCCAGGGACGCACCAAGGTCGGGATAGTGACGTTATCGTTTCCGAAAAGCTCTGCGGCCTTCTTATATAAAAGCTCCCAATACCTTTTACCTTCCGGCGTCTCGGGAGAAGTGGCTTGAGCCGTATCTTTTTTAAGTTGCAGGTCGGATTCCAGCAGAATGCGGCCTACTTCCGTGCGGGCCAAATTCTCTTCAATGACATTGTCCGGGGCATCGGGTTTTAAATTCACCCAGAAACTATCATTGGGCAGGGTCACCCCTACCAGAAAGTATTTCAAGAGCTGCTGGGTAGAGTCTTTGACAAACTGCGGGTTTAAATCTTTGGCATCCCCCTTGTCTAAAAGAAGATGGAAATTATTCTGCGCCTGGTCGTAACCTATAGAGCGCAGGTGCAGGGGGCGGAATTTATCCATAGCCACCTGCCTGCCTAAGCCCATCACATAGCTGGAGATATCCATCTGCCCGGCTATTTGAGCAAAGCCCGACTGCTCAAAGGCAAGGCAGAATGATATCAGAATAGCGATAATCTTAAAATACTTGGTCTTCATTTTTGGTTTTTGTGCAGTTGAACAGGTTTATCAGCCTTATGGAAAAGTATGCCTTATATATAGGTAAGAAACAAGGGGTTTGGTGGTGTTTCCGGAAAGCGCTTTCTTGGTTTTTCCGACGGGCTAAATAACGATGACGAATTCTCCGCGGGCCTTGGAAGATGCAAAACTAGCGATAACCGTACTTGCTTTACCGCGCACTACCTCCTCAAATTTCTTGGTTAATTCCCGGCATATTACTATCTCGGGGTCTTCAAAGGCATCCTTGATATCTTCCAGCGTAGCTACAATGCGGTGGCAGGCCTCATACAACACCACCGTCCGCTTAAGCCCTGCAAGCTCGCGTAAGCGGTTCTGGCGTGATTTAGCTTTATTGGAGAGGAACCCTTCAAAAACAAAACTGTGCGCGGGCTTCCCCGAAAGCACCAGCGCATTTATAAAAGCAACGGCTCCGGGGACAACCGTTACCTCTATTTTGTTTTGAATGGCTAGGTTAATGATATTGTAACCGGGATCCAGTATCCCGGGGGTCCCGGCATCAGAGATCAGGGCTATGGATTTACCCTCCTGTAAAAGCTTGATAAGATAATCTGCTTTAGCAATGCGATTGTGCTGAAAGAAGCTGGTGGTAGGTGTAGTAATCCCGTAGTGGCGCAGCAGGATCTTGCTATGCCGCGTATCTTCGCAGGCGATTAAGTCTGCGGACCTTAAAACTTCAAGGGCGCGCAGGGTGATATCTTTGAGATTACCGATGGGGGTTGAAACGATATACAGCATTACTCTACGGTTACGGACTTGGCTAAATTGCGCGGCTGGTCCACATCACAGCCCCTCTTGACGGCAATATGGTAAGCTAAAAGCTGCAGCGGCAGGGCCACAAGCAGTGGAGAGAAAATTTCGGCTATGCGCGGAGTATAAATCACTTCTGGAGTAAGCTTCTTTATATGCCCATCCCCCTCGGTTGCAATAGCGATTACCCTGCCTTTGCGGCTGAGTATCTCCTGGATATTGGAATACATCTTCTCGTAAATCGCCGATGCCGGGGTAACGCAGACTACAGCCCGGTATTCGTCAATAAGCGCAATAGGCCCATGCTTCATCTCCCCGGCAGCATACCCTTCAGCCGGGATATAAGAAATTTCTTTGAGTTTCAGCGCCCCTTCTAACGCCGAAGGAAAGTTAACATTCCTGCCCAGATAAAGGAACGAGCCAAAATGCGCATGGCGATTAGCGAGCTTGGCAATGGTCCCCTGCTCTTTTAGAATGCGCGACATCAGCTGCGGTATTTTACTTAGTTCTGCCAGGTAACTTTTGCTTTTCTGCGCAGAAAATGCCTTGCGGATCTGGGATAGATAAAAGGCAAATATATACAGCGAGAGCACCTGGGCAGTATAAGCCTTGGTAGAGGCAACGCCGATCTCCGGCCCGGCGTGGGTGTAAATAATCCCGTCGGATTCGCGGGTTACGGTAGAACCCAGCACGTTGCAAATAGAGAGCACCCGGCAGCCGTATTCTTTGGCCCGGCGGATACCGGCCAAGGTATCGGCGGTCTCTCCGGACTGGCTGATGGCAATAACCAGAGTTTTCTTATCCAGGATCAAATCGCGGTATCGGAATTCGCTGGAGACATCGGCAACAACGGGTATCTTGCATAGCGACTCCAGCGCATATTTGCCGACCAAACCGGCATGATAGGCGGTCCCGCAGGCAACTATCGCGATATTCTTAATCTCTTTAAGCTCTCTCTCCGGAATCCTCTGCTCTGCGAAATGGACTTTATCCTTCTTAATCCTTAAATCCAGCAATTTTTCAATAATCTGCGGCTGCTCATTGATCTCTTTGAGCATAAAATGTTTGTAGCCCTGCTTCTGCGCCTGGGTGATATCCCAGGTAATGCGCGTAGTCTTTTTATGCCGGGGCCTTCCTTTCAAATCCGTGACCTGGCAACCTTCCCTGGTCAATATGGCAACTTCTTTTTCTTCCAGGAAGATAATCTCCTTGGTGTGCTCCAGTATTGCCGGGGCATCCGACGCCAAGAAATTTTCTCCCTTACCCACTCCGACGATTAACGGACTCCCCCAGCGAGCGCCTATTAATTTCCCCGGCTCTCTTTTGGAGATAACCCCCACGGCAAAAGAGCCGACAACGAGCGAGAGGCTTTTGCGCACTGCCTCTTCCAGCGTGATATCTTTGTAGAATTTCTCAATGAGATGCACGATGACCTCGGTATCGGTCTGGCTTACAAAACGGTGCCCTTCTTTTATCAGCTGAGCCTTAAGGGATTCGTAATTCTCGATGATGCCGTTATGTACCACTACCACTTCCCCGCGGCAGCCCAAATGCGGGTGGGCATTTACGTGGTTGGGGGCTCCGTGCGTAGCCCAGCGGGTATGGGCAATACCCAGGTTCCCTTCCAGACCCTTCTTATTCAACAGTTCTTCCAATGCCTTGATTTTCCCGGGGGTTTTGGTAATTGTAAGGACGTGTTTATTAGAGGTGAGGACGGCTATCCCGCTGGAGTCGTAGCCGCGGTATTCCAGGCGCTT
>DATJPP010000008.1:0-4834 GCA_035506355.1 Candidatus Margulisiibacteriota bacterium
GGAGGAACCCTTCCATCTATATCCTGGAACTCGCCGGGAGATGGGAGGCAGATGAAAGAAACCGGCTCACCTTTAAGCTGGATAAGGAGAGCGGTAAGCCTGATTCCCTGGTATTCGAGGGCGCCTGGCAGATAGATGATAACTATCAGATCACCTATCGCTGCCAGCAAGAGTATCTCGCCCGTAAAACCCGCAAGACCCACGTTTTAAATTTTAAAGGATACTGGGATATTAAGGATAAATACAGGCTCTCCTATGTCATGGATAAAGATACGGCTTCCGGTTTCGATTTTAAGAGCAGTTTAGGTTTGTTCAAAGAGGATTATATCAAATACGAGCTTGGCCTCGGGCTCTCGCGCAAAAAAACCCCTGTTAGACGGACGATTATTTTATTCGGCAACTGGAAATTCAGCAAAGATATCGGTTTGGTCTTTGAAGTCAGGAGGGCAGGAATAAAAACGCAGGAGATTATCTTTGGCGCAGAGGTAAAACTCGCCGATAAAGGGGAGTTGTCGTTCAAACTTACCAACAGCTTGAATAAAGGAATCGGCGCTGAACTGGAATTATCGCGTGATATCTTTAAAAGAGATGGGCAGGCCTTTTTGCGCCTGCTTCAATTGAGGCAGGAATTATCTATACTTGCAGGCGTAGGCTTGCGGTGGTAAAATATACGGACTTAAAAAGGAGCAGAGAATAATGAAGAAGATAACAATCTCTATTCTTACCCTGATCGTAGGCGCGGCGGTGGTATTACTCGCTGCAAGGAATATTATCGTAAAAGAGGCGATAAAGAAGGGGATCGAGGAGGCAGCCGGGATTAAAGTCGAAATAAAGAATATGGATATAGGGATTTTCAAGCCAGCAGTTGAGATGCGGTCCTTGAGGATCTATAATCCCGCCAATTTTACGGATAGATTAATGGCCGATATCCCCCAGATTTACGTTGATTATGACCTTGCCGGGTTTTTCAAAAACAAGGTACACCTTAAAGAATTAAAAATCGATATCAAGGAGCTCTCTGCGGTTTTAGATAAGAACGGAAAGCTTAATTTCAACTCCCTGGCACTTATTGCGCCCAAGCCGGGCGGTGGCAAACCTCCGGAGATAAAGATCGACGAGCTGACCTTGAAGATCGGGAAGATAGCTTACAAAGGTTACCTTCCGGCCCTGGGAGGCACGGGGGGAGAGGTTAACCTTAATATGGAAGAGACCTTTCATGACGTTACTGACCCTTCGAAGTTAACCAGGGACATATTGAACCGCATACTTTCACGTATCGGAATATCAGATTTTGCCAAATTGGATATCCCGGGGCAGGCAACCCAGATCAAAGAGAAAGTCATGGAGGGTTTAAGCAGCGGCGTAGAAGGAGTAACATCAACAGCCAAGGCCCTTGAGTCGAACGTGAAAGACGAGCTTACAAAAACAAGCCTGGATTTAAAGAAGCTCTTTAAATAAATATGAATATTGCAGGAAAAATCATTAAGTTCGCACTAAGGGTAATATCCGGGATTCTCGTATTTTATTTATTCTTAAGCCTTATCCTCATCCCGCTGCTCGCTCCATGGATAGCCGCAAGCCAGGCTACAAAGTTGCTGGGTCAGAAGGTTGAGGTGCGCTCGATACAATTCAATCCCTTTCTGTTGCGTCTGACAGTAAAGGGCCTCAAGGTTACGGATTCCGGGAATCAGGTCATGGTCGGATTCGATAAATTCTGGGGCGACCTAAGTTTTATCAGCCTCTTAAAAGGGGTCTACCGTGTTGAATCCCTGGGGCTAGAGGGGCTTAGGGTTAATGCCGTACTCTCCGGAGAAGGGAATATTAATCTGCTCTCCTTAGTGCCCAAGGATACCGGGAAGGCGCAGCCTCAAAAATCTGCAGTTACGGAAAATACTAAGGCGCCTGTCGTCGCCACATCCGTAGGGAATAAACCGTTACCTCTGGTAGTGATAGACTTAATCAGCGTGCAAAATAGCGTTATCACATTTACCGATAAGACCGTTAATCCGAATTTCATCACTTCCTTAGGGGGTATAGATTTACGCGTTACCGGGCTATCCACCAGACCTGAAGCAGAAGCTAAAATATCTTTCCAGGCCAAACTTGATGATAAGGGGACTATTTCTACCGAAGCACGCATCAAACCCTTTGTAGCGCCTTTAGCATTCGAGATGGTCTTCAAGCTCAATAATTACGCCCTCGGGGTCCTGACCCCCTATGTCGGCAAATACACCGGACGCAAGGTAAAAGACGGAAAGCTGGATTTAAGCATGGATTACCGGGTCGCGGATAATAAACTTGAAGCTGCGCATAAGATTCTGGTGCAGAGGTTTGATTTTGGTGAGAAGGTAGAGAGTAAGGATGCATTAAATCTCCCCTTTGGGTTGGCGGTAGCGCTGCTGGAGGATCCCAGCGGACGCATTAATATCTCTCTGCCTGTAACCGGAGATATGAGCAAGCCGGATTTCAAGTATCTACATCTTATCGGGCAGGTTTTAAGGAATTTTTTCATCAAACTGGTGACCAAGCCTTTCTCAATCATCGTCTCTATGGCCGGCGTTGGTACTTCCAGCGAAGATTTAGACTATGTAAAATTCTCTCCCGGGAGGGCGGATCTCTCCGGTGCCGAAAAAGAAAAACTGAATATTATTATCAAGACCCTGAACGAACGGCCCAAGGTCTCCCTTGAGATCAACGGAAGCTATGACCCGGTTGTGGATTGGAAGGTGATTAAGATAGATGTTTTTAACCACGATTTCAAGTTCCTGAGGGAAAAATCCAGGCATACGGAGAACCGGGCGTACCAGATATTATACCAGAATCGTTTTGGAATTCAGGAATTGTGGAAGCTTACCAGGTCTTATAGGTCTAAAGAAGGCATCTATGATGAAGAAAAGATCAACGCAGAGATTAAGCGCAGGCTAATCGAGGGTGGGGCTGCGGATAAGGTTGCGCTTAATGCCTTAGCTGAAGCGCGTGCCAGGGCCATTTACGATTTTATCATTGCCGCCGGTTTTGAGGCTAAAAGGGTAAGCATCGGCGAGCCCAAAGAGAGCCGGGGGAGCGCTGACTTCGTGCCTTTAGAGCTGACCTTAACGGTTTTCGAGAGCCCTTCTAACTGAACATTAAATCCGTCCCGTATACATTATAGAAAATGGTGCTTAGCATATGAAGGATGTTGTTATTATTGGCGCCGGCCCGGCGGGATTAGCGGCCGGCGAAAGGCTTTGCAGTCGTAAGGTTAATACGCTCATCCTGGAAAAGGATCCCCAGGTAGGAGGATTAAGCCGTACCGTTATTTACAAGGGTAATTACTTTGATATAGGAGGACACAGGTTTTTCACTAAAAACAAAGATGTCTTTTCCTGGTGGCAGGGCCTTTTAAGGGAAGATTTCTTAAAGGTAAGGCGGATCTCCAGGATTTATTACAAAGGCAGGTATTTTGATTATCCCATCGCGCTTTCCAACGTAGTTCTTAACCTGGGCCTGCAGGATTCCCTGTTGATACTCGGGAGTTACCTTAAGGGCAAATTTTTCCCTTCCCGTAATGAAAATAACCTGAAAGAGTGGATAACCAACCGCTTTGGCAAGAGGCTCTTTGAAACATTTTTCAAAGGTTATTCGGAGAAAGTCTTAGGGTTATCCTGTGACTGCATCTCCGCAGACTGGGTAGCAGAACGTATCCGGGGAGTCTCTTTTTTTGCAGCTATCGGCAATGCCCTATCCCGCAAGCGTAATAATAAAATTGCATCATTGATCAAGGATTTCTATTTTCCCGGCAAGGGTTCAGGGGTGATGTACGAAGCCGCAGCCGCCAAGATTATTGAACAAGGAGGGAGGATCAGGCTGCAAAGCGAGGTAGTTGCGATAAAGCACAACCAGGGCAGGATTACGGGTTTGGTTTGCAAGGATACGCGTGCCGCTAGCCAATTCGAAGTTGAGGGGAGCAATTTTTGTTCTAGCATGCCGATTACTTCATTGATCTCCCGTATGACTCCTTCTGTTGACAGAGAATTGCTTGAGAAATGCGCTTCCCTGCGTTATCGCGGCCTGGTGGTGGTTTATCTTATTATAGGCAAAGCCGAACTTTTCCCGGACAATTGGATCTATGTGCACTCTCCGGAGGTCCGATTAGCCCGTATCCAGAATTTTAAAAACTGGAGCCCGGATATGTTGTCTGATTTGCAAACTACGACCTTAGGGATGGAATACTTTTGCGACGAAGAGGATACCCTTTGGTCTATGAGCAATGCGGATTTAATAGATTTAGCCACCCGTGAGCTTGAAAAGATCGGATTATCTAAGGCCGAGGATGTCATCGATGGTTATGTTTTACGCGTGCCCAATGCCTACCCTGTTTACGATAAGGATTATCGCAGGAATCTTGTGCCCTTAAAGGATTTTATTTCGGGATTCTCTAATCTGCAGTGCATAGGCAGGTACGGGATGTTCCATTACGGCTTGATGGACCACGCTGTGCTCACCGGATTATTGGCCGCAGAGAACATTCTCGGCTCCAGGAACGATTTGTGGAATCTGGGCACGTAGAAGGCAGATGAAAATAAACACTTGAAATCAATATAGAAAGCCGTATAATAAGAACAACAGCATGTAAGTTAAAAAGGAGGAAGCATGGGGTACCAGGGCGGTGGATTCGGCGGAGGACCACGGGAGATGCACAAGGCGATTTGCGCAGAATGCAAGAAAGAATGCGAAGTCCCTTTTAAACCCAGAGACGATCGTCCGATATATTGCAAGGAATGCTATTCAAAGCGCAAGAACGAAGGACGTTAAAAAAAACAGCTTGAGAGTAATATAGGATAAGGGGGAGTTT
>DATJPP010000009.1:0-9510 GCA_035506355.1 Candidatus Margulisiibacteriota bacterium
CGTAAAGGCGTCATCGAGGCGGAGAGCATACTCAAGTCTTTGAATAAGCAGGCCAAGGAGTTTCTTCTAAAAATACTTAAGTCCGCGGTTGCCAACGCCAAGGTCAAAGGTTTTAACCCGGGACAACTGTATATCTCCAAAGCCGTGGCTAACCCAGGGCCTACCTGGAAGCGTTTCAAGGCGGCAGCCTTTGGCAGGGCTTCCCCTATACTGAAACGCACCTCGCATATCAGGATAGAGCTGGATTTAAAGTCAGGAGAATAAATATATGGGGCAGAAGGTACATCCTCTAGTTTTAAGAATCGGTTTTATCAAGAATTGGCATAGCCGCTGGTTCGCCAGCAGGAAAGACATGCCTCTCTTCATCAGCCAGGATTATCAGATCAGGAAATTCATCAAGAAGAGATTCAAGCAGGCGGCGATCTCTAAGGTAGTCATAGAGAGGCTTGCCGATAAGTTAAGGGTAAGGATATTCAGTGCCCGTCCGGGAATTGTAATCGGCAGGCACGGTGCGGATATAGAAAAATTGCGCGAAGACTTAAACGGCATAGTGCGCAAAGAAGTCACCATAGACATCGAAGAAGTAAAGATTCCCGCGCTGGATGCCCAGCTGGTCGCAGAAAACGTAGCCTTGCAGATAGAAAAAAGAGTCGCTTTCCGCAGGGCGGTCAAGCGCGCCATAGAACAAACGATGAACGCGGGCGCTAAAGGTGTACGGATTACCTGCGCCGGAAGGTTGAATGGCGCAGAGATGTCGCGTACCGAAACTTACAAACAGGGTAAGGTCCCTTTGCAAACCCTGCGTGCCGATATCGACTACGGTTTTATTGAAGCCCTGACCACCTATGGCTTGATCGGCGTTAAGGTCTGGATGTATAAAGGGGATATACTTGTGGATAGGGGTCCTCAGGCGAAACTTGAAACCCAGGAAACAGCAGTTCCAGAAACAAAAAAACAATAATCCATACGGAGCGTTATAAATGGCATTAATGCCGAAAAGAGTAAAATACAGGAAGCTGCAAAAAGGTAAAAGAAGGGGTCTTGCCACTACCGGCGCAACACTGGCCTTTGGTGAATTTGGCCTTAAGTCGCTTGAAAACGGATGGCTTAAGAATACTCAGATAGAAGCGGTGCGCGTTATCCTTGCCCGGCAGCTGCATAAAGGAGGGAAACTCTGGATCAGGACTTTCCCGGATAAATCCATAACCAAAAAACCTGCAGAAGTGCGTATGGGTAAAGGCAAGGGTGACCTTGATCATTGGGTCGCGGTAATAAAACGGGGGCGTATCTGTTTTGAACTCGGGGGGATCCAGGAAGAATATGCCAAGCGCTGTTTCAGGCTTGCCGCATACAAACTCCCCTTCAGGACAAAATTTGTAACCAGAACACATAGGTAACGCATGAAAACGCAGGAATTAAGAAACTTAAGTATTGATGAACTGCTGCAAAAGGAAAAAACCCTCAAGGATGAACTGTCCAAACTCAACGTACAAAGATATTCCGGAAGGGTAGAGAAGCCACATATGTTTTCTTTGGTTAAGCGCGATATAGCGCGCATCAAAACCATCTTAAACGAGAAGAAAGAGAAGAAATAAAATGGGGAAGAAGAAAGAACTTACAGGGACGGTTATAAGCGACAAGATGGCAAAGACCGTCATCGTCAGGGTGATGCACTTAAGCAAGCACCCCAAGTATCAAAGGATTGCCAAAAGATACAGTAAATTCAAGGCGCACGATGAGAATAAATCCGCAAAGGTGGGAGATACCGTTTCCATTGAGGCATGCAGGCCACTCTCTAAAGATAAGCACTTCAGGGTAGTTGGGGTAGTCAAAAAAGCTACTGCCCCGAATATTGAGCTGAAAGAGGAGATTTAAATGCTGCAGTTACGTTCCATATTGGATGTAGCGGACAATACGGGAGCAAAAAAGGCTTCCTTTATCGGCATACTGAATAAAAAAGGCTCGCCTATCGGCAGTATCGGGGATGTTATCAACGTCAACATCAAGGAATCTTCTCCCGACGCTGCGATAAAAAAAGGTGAGAAGGCGAGAGCGGTCATTGTGCGGACTAAATCTGCCATAAGAAGGCCGGATGGTTCACTTTTAAGGTTTGACCGTAATGCCATCGTTTTTATCGATGCCCAGTCAAACCCCAGGGGGACCCGGGTCTTTGGCCCGGTTGCCCGCGAATTAAGGGAAAAGAATTTTACTAAAATAATCTCTTTAGCTCCCGAGGTAATTTAATGTTGAGAATAAAAAAAGGCGATACGGTCAGCGTCATCAAGGGCAAAGATAAAAGCAAAAAGGGCAGGATCATCGAGTTATTCCCCGAAAGAAAACGCGCACTGGTCGAGGGTATCAATATGGTCAAGAAACATAAAAAGCAGACCAGGCAGGACCAGCAGGGAGGTATCGTCTCAATCGAGACGCCCATCAGCATGTCAAATATTCTGCTTTTCTGCAAACAGTGCGACCGCGGCGTGAGGGTCGGTTTCAGCGTCTTAAAAGACGGCAGCAAAATCAGATCCTGTAAAGTCTGCAAAGGGGCAATATAACCATGGTACCAAGATTATTGGAAAAATACAGGAACGAGATAACGCAGCAGATGATGGAGACTTTTAAGATCAAGAACAAGCTGGCTGTGCCGCAGTTGGAGAAGATAGTGGTGAACATGGGTGTGGGAGAAGCAGCGCAAGATATTAAAATAGTGGAAAAGGCGATGGAAGAGATGGGCGCAATTACCGGGCAGAAGCCCGTATTGAGGCGTGCTAAAAAAGCCATCGCTAACTTTAAGATAAAAGACGGGCAGCCGGTAGGATGCAAGGTCACCTTAAGAAAGGCGATGATGTATGAGTTCATGGACAGGCTCTTAAGTATCGCCCTGCCGCGTATCCGGGATTTTCGTGGCGTACCCTTTGATTCTTTTGACAGGAACGGTAATTACAGCCTGGGGCTTACGGAGCAAAACATATTCCCGGAGATGGAATTCGACAAGATAACCCGCACTCAGGGTATGGATATAACCTTCGTGATTAAAAAAGCTAAGAATACCGAACAGGCAAGGGAATTGCTGAGATTATTCGGAATGCCTTTCAAGGCTAAGGAATAAAAATACTATGGCCAAAAATTCACAATTAGCCAGGTGGAAAAGGAAACCTAAATTCTCTTCCCGTAAATACAATCGCTGCGCCATTTGCGGAAGGTCGGGAGGCTACCTTAGGAGATTCCAGCTCTGCCGTATATGTTTCAGGGAATTAGCGTGGCAAGGGCTCATCCCGGGCGTTAGAAAAGCTAGCTGGTAGAAAAAACAAAATAAAGAGGTATAAATGTCTAGAACAGATTTAATTGCTGATGCCTTCACCATGATCCGCAACGCCATAATGGCGAAGAAGGAAAACGTGGATATCCCCTCCTCCAATACCATTAAGGCAATCCTGGAGATCCTCAAAAAGGAGGGTTACCTGGAAAATTTCAAGATCATGGAAGATAAGCAGCACAGCCTGGCGCGCATTTATCTTAAATATATCGCCCATAAGCCGGCAATAAAGAACATCAAACGCATCTCCAAACCCAGCTTAAGGGTCTACGTAAAAGGCGATAAGGTCCCTTCGGTCCTAAGGGGAAGGGGCCTTGCTATTATTTCAACATCCAAAGGAATCATCACCGATAGGGAAGCCAGGGAACTGGGAATGGGCGGCGAAGTTATCGGTTATATCTGGTAGGAGAAAAACAAGATGTCAAGGATAGGCAAGAAGCCCGTAGCGGTACCGCAAGGCGTAAAGGTAGAACTTAAAGATTCGTGTGTAAGTGTTGAGGGTCCAAAAGGCAAACTCACGCATCCTTTTTCCTACCGCTTAGGCCTGGAGATAAAAGAAGGAAAGGCTTTTATTAACCGCTCAGCGAATACCAAGATCGATAAGTCACTCCACGGTCTCCACCGCGCCCTGATCGCAAACATGATCAAGGGGGTGCTCGAAGGCTACAGCAAAGAACTGGAGATTATAGGAGTAGGCTTTAAGGCGGCGGTCCAGGGTAATACCTTAAACCTGCAGCTGGGTTTTTCGCACCCGGTTAATTTTAACATACCGGAGGGGATAAAGATCGAAACGCCCAAACCTACACAGATCGTGGTAAGGGGGATAGATAAGGCCAAGGTCGGGGAGATAGCGACAGAAATCCGCGACATCTTTCCTCCCGAGCCTTACAAAGGAAAAGGCATCCGTTTTGCGGGAGAACACGTCAAGAAGAAGGTCGGTAAGGCACAGGCAACGACTAAATAATAAAAATGAAAAACAAAAAAGAGATTTTGAGGAATAAACGCCACCGCCGGATCAGGCAGACGATGCGCGGCACTCCTGAAAAACCCAGGCTGGTGATCCGCCGAAGCCTTAAGAACTTATCCGCACAGGTGATAGACGACTCAAGCAATAAAATATTATTTTCGCTTTCAACATTTGATAAGGCCTTGAAGCAGAAATTCACCTCCTCTTCCGGAAATATAAAGTCTTCCGCAATATTTGGGGAGATCTTTGCGCAAAAAGCGAAAGAGAAAGGGATCAGCAAGATAATTTTTGACCGGGCGGGTTATTTATACCAGGGAAGGGTCAAGTCGTTCGCGGACTCTTTAAGAAAAGGCGGATTGGAGTTTTAAATTATGCGAGAGCTGAATATCGAACAACAACCGGAGCTTATTGAAAAGATAATCACCATAAACCGTGTAACCAAGGTAACCAAGGGCGGAAAGAAATTGCATTTTAGCGCCCTGGTAGTGGTGGGTGATACCAAGGGCCGTGTAGGTTTCGCCCTGGATAAGGCCAATGAAGTAGCGGATGCCATAAGAAAATCGCTGACCAGAGCCAAAAAAAGCCTGATGAAAGTACCTCTGGAAGGCTCCACCATTCCGCACGAAGTTATCGGTAAGTTTGGCGCAGCCAGGGTCATGCTTAAACCGGCGTCAGAAGGGACAGGGGTAATCGCCGCCGGTCCGGTAAGGGCGATATGCGAGGCCGCCGGTATCAAAGATATCCTTACCAAGTGTCTTAGATCCAATAACCCTATAAACGTAATCAAGGCGACAGTTGACGGCCTTAAAAGCTTGAAGGTAATGCCAAATGAAAAAGATAATACGAGCAAAAACGACTAAGGCTAAGGCTGCTAAGGCTGAAGTAAAACCTAAAGAAACCGCGCCGAAAAAGACTCCCAAGCCTAAAGCTGCTGTAGTCCAGTTCGGGCTGCATATGCTTAAAGCGCCCTTAGGTTCGCATAAAAAGAGAAAATACCTGGGCAGGGGACCAAGCTCAGGGCACGGAAAAACCTCTACCCGCGGGAGCAAAGGCCAGACTTCACGCTCCGGACGCGACTTTTATCCCGGCTTTGAAGGAGGCCAGACACCGCTGATCAGAAGGATCCCCAAAAGAGGGTTCACCAATATATTCAAGAAAGAGTTCCAGCTGGTAAATTTAAGGGACCTAAACACGATAAAAGAATCGGCGATAAACCCTGTTTTACTGGAAGAACGGGGCCTGATCAAAAATAAGGCGAAGCTGGTTAAAATTCTAGGAGACGGCGAGATTGAAAAGGCCGTTGTTGTCCAGGCACACGCATTTTCTAAACACGCTGCCGAAGCCATAGCCAAAGCAGGTGGAAAGACAGAAATAATTCATGTTTAGTGCCTTAGTTAACTCCTTTAGGATTCCGGATCTTAAAAGAAGGTTGATAGTAACCGGCGCTTTAATCGCGATATACCGTATCGGTTGTTATATACCCACCCCCGGGATAGACGGAGCAGCGCTCGCTGAATTTTTCACCCGCCTCTCCAGGACCCAGGGTGGCACGATCTTTGGCATAATCAATATGTTCTCGGGTGGCGCCATGGAAAGGCTGACCATCTTTGCCTTAGGTATAATGCCCTATATATCCTCGTCGATCATACTGCAGCTCTTGACGGCAGTAATCCCGGCGCTGGAAAAGCTGGCAAAGGAAGGGAAAGCCGGGTATGAGAGGATAAACCAGTACACGCGCTATGGGACTTTAGTCCTCTCCGTAGTCCAGTCCTTCTTTATCGCGCTCTGGCTTGAAAATCCGGCACGCTTTGAAGGCTTGAGGATCGTGATGCATCCCGGATGGGGTTTTCGCATACTCACCGTGCTCACCCTGACTACGGGTACGATATTTATCATGTGGCTGGGAGAACAGATACAGGAGAGAGGGATAGGCAACGGGATATCACTGGTTATTACCGCAGGGATTATCTCCCGCATACCTGCGGCTATAAATCAATTGTTCGTCTTGGTTTCGCCTTTCTCTCCCACGCGCAGGCAGATCCAGCCCTTTACCCTGCTGATCATGGCGGTATTCCTGGTGGCGGTAGTATTCTCGGTCATTATGATCACGCAGGGACAACGCAAGATCCCGGTGCAGTATGCACGCAGGATTGTAGGCAGGAAGATATACGGCGGGCAATCAACTTATAT
Organism: Candidatus Margulisiibacteriota bacterium; assembly: GCA_035506355.1. Taxonomy (GTDB): domain Bacteria; phylum Omnitrophota; class Gorgyraeia; order Gygaellales; family Profunditerraquicolaceae; genus DATJPP01. The sequence goes on from DATJPP010000009.1 coordinate 6,474, forward strand.
ACCGCTTAAGGTAGATACCTCGGGGGTAATCGCTATCATCTTCGCGCAATCAATCATCCTTTTCCCGGCTACACTTGCCTCTTTTATCCCTAATCCGGCCTTCCAAAGGCTGGCCCAGGGTTTAATCAGGGGGCAGCTACTTTATACCATAGTATACGCATTGCTAATCATATTCTTTTGTTATTTCTACACCGCAATCGTCTTTAACCCTAACGACCTTGCTGAGAATATGAAAAAATACGGCGGTTTTATCCCGGGGATAAGGCCGGGCTCAACTACTGCCGAGTACCTGGATTTTATCATGACCCGCATCACCTTGGCCGGCGCAACCTTTATCGCGATAATCGCCATATTCCCGGATTTCATCATGGCCTGGCTTAAGGTGCCGTATCTGGTAGCTTCATTTTTCGGCGGGACAGGCATCCTGATCATAGTGGGAGTAATGTTGGACACCTTAAAACAGATAGAATCACACCTCTTGACGCATCACTACGAAGGATTTATCAAGGGCGGCCATATCAGAGGAAGAAGATAATGCATTTAGTGCTATTAGGCCCTCCCGGAGCGGGGAAGGGAACACAGTCAAAAAAATTATCCGAAGCAGTAGGGCTGCCACATATTGCTACCGGCGATCTCTTAAGAGAGAATGTAAAAGGCTCTACCCAGCTCGGGTTAAAGGCGAAGGATTATATGGAGCGTGGGCTGCTCGTACCGGATGAATTGGTTGCTTCAATGCTTAAAGAGAGGTTCGGCAAACCGGATGTCAAGAAAGGTTTTATACTTGACGGGTATCCCCGTAATTTTAACCAGGCTAAGACGCTGGATGGCATACTTGCCCCTAAGGGCCTGGATATCGATATGGTGATGTACTTAGAGACCAGCGATGCGGTAATTATTCAACGCCTGGGAGGCAGGTTGGTCTGCAGTTCCTGCGGGCTGAATTTTCACATCAAGAATATGCCGCCAAAGGTAAAGGGAGTCTGCGATAAGTGCGGCGGCAAGCTTTACCAAAGGACCGATGATAATGAAGAGACCATCAAAAAACGAATAGAAGTATATAAAAAAGAGGTCTCTTCTTTAATAGATTACTACGAGAAAAAAGGTTTATTGCGCCGTATATCTGCGGATGGAGACGCGGGGGTGGTCCTGGATAAGATGCTGGAATTAACCGGCAAGTTGAATGATTCCCCTAAAGTCTGAAAAAGAGCTGCAATTATTAAGGGCCTCCGGAGCTATTTTGGCCGGGGTAATGAATAGCTTACGCAGCAAAGCCACGGTGGGAATATCTACCGCAGATATTGACAAGATAGCGGAAGAATTGATAAGTAAGGAAGGCGCCCTTCCGGCTTTCAAGGGATACAGAGGGTTTCCCGCCACGATCTGCGCTTCGATTAATGAAGAGATCGTCCACGGGATACCGGATCAAAGAAAGCTCGAAGATGGCGATATTATAAGCCTGGATATAGGCATCAATTACCAGGGTTATTTCTCAGACACTGCCATTACTCTGGCAGTAGGAAAAGTAAGCAGCGCCAAAAAGAAACTGATCGAAGTTACCAGGAAGTCTCTGGAGGAAGGGATCAGGCAGGCAAGGGCAGGAAATCATCTGTCGGATATCTCCTACAGCATCCAGAACTTCGTAGAGCGGAATGGTTTCTCCGTAGTCAGGGAATTTGTAGGCCACGGGATAGGCGCTAAGTTGCATGAAGAGCCGGAGATACCCAATTACGGAAAGGCGCACGAAGGCCCAAAACTTCAAGCCGGGATGGTCCTGGCGATCGAACCCATGGTAAATATGGGCTCGTGGGAATCCGAGATACTTGATAACGGCTGGACGGCAGTAACCAAAGACAGGCTCCCTTCAGCGCACTTTGAACATACGGTAGCAGTCACCGATAAGGGCGCCTTGGTCTTGACAAAAATTTAAGGTATGGCCAAAGAAGAATTAATTGAGACGGAAGGCAAGATAATCGAAACCCTGCCTAACGCGATGTTCAAGGTGGAGCTGGAGAACGGCCATGTGGTATTAGCGCATGCGTCGGGGAAGATGCGCATGAATTTTATCAGGATACTCCCCGGGGATAAGGTAAAGCTGGAACTCTCTCCTTACGATTTAAGCAGGGGGAGGATAACTTTCAGGGTGAAATAAGATGAAGGTAAAAGCCTCGGTCAGGAAGATATGCGATAAGTGCAAGGTCATAAAGCGAAGAGGGGTAGTCAGGGTTATCTGCTCTAACCCCAAGCATAAACAAAGACAAGGATAAAAGGAGGAAGGTTGTGCCAAGAATCTTAGGTGTGGATATTCCCAAAGAAAAAAGAATAGAGATCGCGCTTACTTATTTATTCGGCGTAGGCAGGGCGGTCTCCAACATACTGCTTAAAGAGGCCCAGATCGACCCCAATAAGAGGGCAAAAGACTTAAACGAAGAAGAGATCTCGCGCATCACCAACACTATCCAGAAGAGCGGATATAAGGTCGAAGGAGATCTGCGCAGGGATATATCGCAAAACATCAAAAGGTTGATGGATATCGGTTCCTGGAGAGGGATGCGGCATAAAAAAGGGCTGCCGGTAAGGGGCCAGCGCACCCGTACCAATGCCAGGACCCGCAAAGGCCCGCGCAGGGGCGGTATGGCCGTAATCAAGAAGACTGAAGATACTAAAAAGCCGGCAGCAGCTGCACCCGCCGCTAAACCAAAATAGGTAAAAGGAGGATAGTGCTTAATGGCAACTAAAGAAAAGGCAAAAAAGAAAAAGATTGCCAAAGGGATAACCTCGGGTATTGCACACATTCAGGCAAGTTTCAATAATACTATAATCACCATAACCGATAAGCAAGGTAACGTCCTGGTCTGGTCTGCCCCGGGTATTGTCGGTTACAGCGGTTCCAAGAAATCAACTCCCTTTGCCGCCCAGATAGCGGCTACCGATGCGGCAAGAAAGGCAAAAGAGATCGGTCTTAAGGAGATCGATATCCATGTCAAAGGTCCGGGATTCGGCAGGGAATCGGCGATCAGGGCATTACAGGCTTCCGGAC
>DATJPP010000010.1:0-9957 GCA_035506355.1 Candidatus Margulisiibacteriota bacterium
ACTCCAGCTGCGGATTTAAGCGGCGACTTACCGCTATGCTGGTTTGATCCGTGTATCTTTTTTAAAAGCGGGCTGAGGTATTTCTTAAATGCTAAATAGCATTCACCGCAGCCAAGCCTTCCTATCTTCTTAAACTCCGCGTAGGTAAGACCGCAATTAGGGCACTTCACTGCCGCAGATTCGGCTTCTTTGGGCTTTTCAAATTCTGCCAACCCCGCCAGAAGATCGCTTAAGCCGAACTGCTGCTCCATCTGTGCGCTCTTATTGCGCGCGCAATCCTCGCATAAGTGCAACTCATTCATCTGCTCATCAATTATCTCGGTCAGATGCACGGTTGCCGGGTTCTTACCGCAAATATCGCACAACATCATTCCTCGCTTTCATTGGTAAATCTAATATTTTACCCCTTCCTTTTTCGTGAGTTCCTTAAACTCTTTGATCAGGGTCGAGGTAAGCTTACCCGGTTTCCCATTCCCGATAATCCTGCCGTCAACATTGACCACCGGAATGATCTCTGCGGCAGTCCCGGTTAAGAAACACTCATCAGAGATATAAACCTCGTGGCGGGTAATCACGTGCTCATGGACAGGGAGCCTAGATTTACGCGCAATCTCTAAAACCGTATCCCTGGTGATCCCGCGCAGGGTACCCATGCATTGCGGCGGCGTATAAAGATTCCCTCTCTTTACAATGAAGATATTATCTCCGGTGCACTCTGCTACGTAACCTAAAGAATCCAGCATAATCGCTTCATCGCAACCGGCGTTAACGGCTTCGATCTTAGCCAGGATGTTATTCAGATAATTCAAAGATTTTATCTGAGGATTCAAGGCTTCAGGTAAATTCCTGATAGTAGGCACAGTAATAATCTTTAAGCCCTCTTTGTATAACTTTTCAGGATAAAGAGCAATCTTATCGGTGATAACGATGGTAGTGGCATGACCCCGGCATTTACGCGGGTCAAGCCCCAGGTCTCCCTCTCCGCGGGTCACTATCAAGCGGATATAGGCGTCTTTTAAACCGTTCTCTTTTAAAGTTGCAATTACCGCCCTGGCCATCTCTTGCCTGCTTAAGGGGATCTCCAGCATTATACTATGCGCTGACTCAAAGAGCCTCTCTATATGCTCATTGAGCTTGAAGACCAGGTTATTGTAGGAACGTATCCCTTCAAAGACCCCGTCTCCGTACAACAGGCCGTGATCAAAAACAGAAACCTTAGCGTTATCTTTTTCATAGAACTTTCCGTTAATATAGACCTTCATCGCCCCTCCTATTACAGATTAACCTTAGGTTTATCCATTAATAAGCAGACCATCTTTTAAGCGGTATATTTTATCCGCGCCCTTCGCCAATTCTCCATTATGTGTTACTAGAACTACCGACATTTTATTCTCTCTATTTTCCCTTTTGATTAAAGAGATTATCTCTCCCCCGCTCCTGGAATCCAGGTTACCCGTCGGCTCATCGCACAATAAAAGGCTGGGCTTATTAATAAGCCCGCGCACAATAGCCACCCTCTGCCTCTCTCCTCCCGAAAGCTGGGCAGGAAAATGCGCGATCCTTTCGCTTAGCCCCACCTTAGCCAAGAGGTCCTTCGCCTTCTTCTCCGGGGAGAGGCGGTTTAAACCCTGCCTCAGGCCAACCAGGGCCGGAAGCAAAACATTTTCCAGAACCGTGAATTCCGGAAGCAGGTGGTAGAACTGAAATACAAAACCTATTTTTTTATTCCTGACCCTGGAAATCAAAGAGTCGTTTAGAGAGCATAAAAGCTCTCCCTCGAAGAGCACCTCGCCGCTCGTCGGATTATCCAGCCCGCCAAGTATATGCAATAAGGTCGATTTGCCCGCGCCAGAAGGCCCGACAATGGCTATAAAGGAACCTTTTTCAATAGTTAGATCTATCCCTTTAAGGACCTCTACCTCTGACTTGCCGTTATCATAAACCTTATGGATATTCTTAGCGATTAACAAATTTACCTACTCGTATCTTAAGGCCTCTACGGGTTTCAGTTGAGCGGCCTTATTAGCCGGATAAATGGTTGAGACCAAGGCAATGACCATCGCCGATAAAATGATCAAGACGATATCAGGCCAGAATTCTATGGCTACGGGCAACCTGTCGATATAATAAATATCCTGCGGTAATTTTATAAACTGGTACCTCTTCAATAACCAACAGAGCAAAACCCCCCCGGATGAGCCCAGGAAAATCCCCATACTGCCGATAATCAGGCCTTCCAGGGTGAAGATCTTTCTTATCCCTGAAGAAGTCATCCCCACGGAGCGCAGGATCCCGATATCCTTGGTCTTCTCAACCGCCAAAACCATAAGCGTACTGACAATATTAAAAGAAGCTACCAGTATTATCAAAGTAAGTATTATAAACATGGTTAATTTTTCAAGTTTTAAGGCAGCAAAGAAATTCTGGTTTGCCTCCATCCAGGTCCTTAAGGAATAATTGAAGCCTAAGGTAGCGGATAATTCATCTCTCACCTTTGAGGCCAGGTAAAGGTTATCCAGTTTTATGGCCACGGAGGTAACCTCCCCTGCGTTAAAACCCATAATCTGACGGGCGGTGTTCAGATCCGTAAAAATAAGGTTCATATCGTAATCGTACATGCCGGATGCGAATACCCCCGCCACCTTTAGAGTTTGCAGCTTGCCAAGGTGCGAGTAGACTGAAAATTCGGAACCTCTCTTAAGTCCGAAATATGCGGCTAGCTCCTTCCCCACGATAGCCCCTCCGTCACCGAGTGAGCTCAGCTCCCCTGCGATTAGATACTCTTTAATCTTGGTGACCTGCGTTTCAGTGCGCGGCTCTATCCCCCTTAAGCTTACGGCAAAAAATTTGCTTCCTTCGCTGATTAGGGCCTGCCCCTGCACGTAAGGGCTTACTCCCTTCACATGGGGATTAAGCCTGATCTTCTCCGAAAGGCCCTTGAACTCACCATCGCTTATCGCCTTGTAGCTTGCCAGGGTAATATGCGAATAATTGCCAACGATCTTATCGCGCAGGTCGCGATCAAATCCGGTCATCACCGCGATGACTACGATCAGCGCCATTACGCCTATGGCCACGCCAAGAATCGAGATAATGCTAATAAGCGAAATAAACTTCTCTTTTCTCTTCGTACAAAAAAACCGCCAACTAATCAATAATTCCGTACGCATATTATTTTTCCGGCCTTAAAAGCGGGAAAAGTATTACATCCCTGATTGAAGGCTGATCTGTTAAAAGCATCACCAGCCTGTCTATCCCTATACCTAAACCGCCTGCCGGAGGCATCCCGTGCTCAAGCGCCAAGATATATTCGTCATCCAAAGACTTCTTCTCTGCAGCGTCAAGCCCCTTAATCTCTTCCTCAAACCTTCTCCTCTGCTCTGCCGGGTCGTTTAACTCCGAATAGGCATTACCGAGTTCCATCCCCGCCACATACAACTCGAATCTTTCCGAGATTAACGGGCTCTCATTTTTGTTCTTGGCAAGCGGGCAGAGGCTTGAGAAATAATCCGTAACAAAAGTCGGATTGTTGGCAATATCGTGCTCTAAGGCGTCTTCAATAATCTTGTTTATCTGTGAACGGCTAAGCCGGCTGTTACCTTCGGCTGCTCCCTTATCCTGCAGTTTTTTAAGCATTACCACAGGGCTGTCCTGCGCTTCAATATCGAACTTATCCTTTACCATCCTGGCAAAAGAACGCCTCTGCCAGGGAGGCTTCAGATCAATATCCTTCCCCTGGTAAGTAAGCTTGGTGGTGCCCAAAATTTGCTGCGCGATAAAAGTAACCAGCTCTTCTGTCAGATGCATCATGTCTTCGTAATTAGCGTAGGAAGAGTAGACTTCCAGCATGGTGAATTCCGGGTTATGCCTCGTTGAAACACCTTCATTGCGGAAAGAGCGGTTAATCTCGTAAACTTTATCCAGCCCGCCTACCAATAGCCTCTTCAGGTAGAGCTCGGGGGCGATCCTGAAATATAAATCCATATCATACTCATTATGATAGGTCTTAAAGGGCCTGCCGGCTGCTCCTCCGGCGATAGAATGCATCATAGGGGTCTCGACTTCCAGGTAACCTTTTGCATCGAGAAAATCCCTTACCGCCCCGATGACGCGGGAACGCAGTATAAAAACCTTTTTTACCTCCTCATTAGAAAGCAGGTCAAGGTAGCGCTGCCTGTAGCGTAACTCTACATCTTTTAGCCCGTGCCATTTCTCCGGAAGCGGCCTTAAGGCCTTGGCTAAAACCGCAAAGGCCTCTAATTTTACCGTGGGTTCCCCTGTATGCGTCTTAAAGAGCTCGCCCTTGGCATTTATGAAATCCGCAATATCCAAATCCTGCAACACCCGGAAGCCTTCCTCTCCCATGATATCCGATTTTGCATAAAGCTGGACCTTCCCCGTAGAATCCCTTAGGTCCATAAAAATGACCTTTCCATGCAGGCGCTTAGCCATAATCCTGCCGCAAAAGCTTACCTTCTTGCCCTCCGTAAAGTCTTTAAGCCCTTCACCTATCTGCGTATGCAGAGGGGATAAAGAAGGATAGACAGTAATCCCTTTTTCCTCAAGGGACCTAAGTTTTTCCTGCCGCTGCTGGATGATCTCGCTTATCTCCATAGAGTAGTAATTATATCGTATTATTTATGTTATGTCAATTGAAGAAAATTGGGGCAAAAATGAAAAACCCGCTTTTTTAGGCGGGTTTTCCTGAGCTTTGTGGCAATTCCTTAAACGTCACACCCTGTATTCGGAAAGGCGTTTGATGCGTTTGAGCATATTAGGATGGGTGCTTAAGACTTCCAGCAATTTATCCCCCGTATTTAAGCGGATTTTACTTGCCCTTAGCCTCTCAAGTTCGCTTGAATCTATGGTGCCGCTGTTATCCAGGTCTAACTGCTTGAGTTCCCTGATCTCTTTCATCCCTTGTGAAGGGTCGCTGATAAAAAAGGCTTTTAAGCCTTCTACCTCCTTTAAGGAATCTTTATTCATGCGCGCCGAGCCGTAGGCAAGCTTATAAAGGCTTGAGGCGAGGCTTGAAGGCTGATTTCCCAGAAGCACGGAGCCTCTATCGGCGAAATACTCGCGTATGCGCGAGGCATAAAGCACCAGCAGATTAGTAATAAAATAGAAAATAAATGCTGCTAATCCGATAATCATGGTATTGGCCTGCCTCTCGTCTCTGCGGCGGCCATAAAAAAGGAATTGCCAGGCGATACGGTACATTACCATCGGGATAACCGACAGTATGGTAATGGTGAGGACATCCCTGTTTTTCAGGTGGCTCAACTCATGGCCCAAGACAGCCTTCAGTTCCTGTTCATCCAAGAGGTTGAGGATCCCTTCGGTAACACAGACCCTTCCGTCTCTTAAGCCCCTTCCGAAGGCGAAGGCATTGGGGAGCGCCACCTGCGCTACGCCTATCCTTGGGGTAGGGATATTCGCCCTGATACTTAAAGCCTCTACCATCTGGAAGAGGCGCGGATTCTCCTCTCTTTTGATATACTTTACCCTCATCGTCCATTCCACTATCTTGGGGCCGATCATATACTGGATAAGCATCATTACCAGCGAGATAATGAGATAAAAACTGAAGTCGCCGACGTGCAGGAAAGACCTGCCTATGACCACAATCAAAGCGTAGATAAAACCGAAAAGTATGGTCAATAAAAGCCACATCCTTAAATGCAAAGAGAACATTGTATTACCCTCCTAAACTCTCCTGACCCTGTTACAGGAGTTTATACCCCCTAAACCCCGTAACAGGGGTATCATCTTCAATAATCCAAATTTCTTTTTTGGATTGTTATTTTGCGGGTTTTACTTTCTTACCACATTAGCCTTAATTATATACTTAATAAACATATTGTCAAGATTATCCGTCGTCACATAGACAACCTGTTTTACCGCTCCGGAATAACCTTTGGATTGGAATTTAACCTCAATGGTCGTGCTTTCACCGGGAAGAAGCTCCTTCTTTTTTGCCTCGGAGGCCGTACATCCGCAGGAAGTAGCTACTTCTTTTATAGTGAGCTTTTTTGCGGATTCGTTCTTAAGGACAAATTCATGCTTCAATACCTCCCCCTCCTTGACCACACCGAAGTCCCAGAGATAAGGATCCTGCTGAGCCCAACAGCCGGAAATAATAAGCAATACCATCAGTAAGGCAAGAGAAAATTTGAACATTATCCCCTCCAGATTAGAAATATGCCCAGGCTAAAAAACAAGAAAGCCATGATGATTTTTATCGCGGGCAGGTAGCGACTTACGAATTTAGCGAATTGGGCGCTGGTTGCGCCCATGAGGCTCAAGATAAATACAAAAATGAGCGGGGCTATGAACATCAGGTTATAAAGCAGCAGGTAACCTACCGCGGAAAGCTTAAGGTTGGTCACCTTCAGGATGAAAGTTATCGTCGGCAGGTACATCTGACCGGTACAAACTGCCTCCAGCAAAGAAACCAGGAACCCCGTGGTAAAGGCACCTGCTACCAGGCGCAAAACCCCTCCGGGAGCGGGAAATTCTTTGCCGGGAGACGTCCTTCTGTAACGTATCCCGATAACCGAGTGGATTTTTTCTTTTATTACTCCCGGCAACTGTAATACAAGCTCATCGGTACTCCCAGTCTTCTTTAATTTCACCAGGTCATAGAGCGCAAGGCAAGCCAGCAGGATGCTGAAGAGCCCCACGGAAAAGTTGAAGACCCTGATCAGTATCCAGAACTCTCTTAAACGGTAGAGGAACCCGAATAACCCCAGCCCCAGGAGAAGATAGGTGAGAAAAACAGAAAAGACAAATGCTGAGCCGATAAAAACCAGCTCCCTCTTCCTGTACCCTTGCAAGGCCAGGAAAGAGATAAAGAACACAATGACGGTAAAGGCGCAGGGGTTGATCCCGTCGGCGAGGCCTGCGCCAACGATTGTAAGCGGGGTAAAGGTCTTAAAATAGGAGACCAGGTTTATTTTTTGCACCGGAGCTCCTCTTAAGGCAGGCTTCAGCGCTCTCCCCCTGATAAAACCGGCAAGCTTACCGCTGTAGGCATCATTTGCGCTTAAAAAACTCCCTGAAGAATAAAAAAGCGGCAACTCTATCTTTAGCGTAGGGGCATATTTTTCTTTAAGGTTTAAGAGCATCTTATAGTTCTCGATATCCGCGATATCCAGATAAACCACCTTGAGCGAGTCCTTAAATTCAACCTCTATCCCCGGCATAACACTTTCTTTGATCTTTACGCAATTATGGCAGGAGGGCGAGTGGAAAACGAGCAATTCTTGTTTTTGTAGCCCTTCCGCCGCGCAGGCAGATGAGGCAATGAAGAGAAACAAAATTAATCCTGACAGCAATCTTCCTGATTGTTTATTAAGCATCTGTGCGTTTTAAATTAGGGGTTGGATACTGTTTCAGCCTGTTTCTGCTGGAGGAACTTATCTATCTCTCTTAACTGCTCGCGAGACTCATAATGCTGGGGGTTGATATCCAAGGCCATCTGGAAACTTCTTTTAGCGTCGTCCAGCCTGCCGACGATCTCATAGCTCGCTCCCAAGTTAAAGAGGGCGTCGATAAACTTGGGGTTAATCCTAACCGCGTTCTCAAAGGCCTCTACCGCTTCGCCATATTTCCCTAACTGCCAGAAACACCATCCCAGATTGTTAAAGGCAAAACTGAATTGAAAGTCTGTCTTGGTTGCCTCCTGGAAAGCAACGGCTGCCTCCTGGTATTTATTTTGCAGCACGTAAGCGTACCCAAGGTTATAATAACCGTAAGCACTTGCGCCGTTAATAGAGAGGTACCTTTTGCATTCCTTTACCGCCTTTTCTATCAAACCCATCTCTAAATACAGGTAACTTAAATTTATACTGGCGATCTCGTTGTCAGGTGACAATTCCACCCCCTTTTGGGCGTAGTCTAATGCCTTATCCGGTTCGTTGAGGGCATAGGATGCCAGGGCCAGCCCGGCATAGGCTTCGCCATCCTTAGGGTCAACCGATAAGGCTTTATCAAAATAACCCTTTGATGTTATGTACCTGGGGCTGGAACCTAATTCAAAGGCCTCCTGAAGGAGCTTAAAACCCTCTATGCGATATTGCATTGCCACGCGGGGGATCATCTCAGCCTCCATGTGGCTGGCAATGCTGGAGCCCTTAAATGCTTCTTTGGACTTATCCAGGACATCCTTTGCCTTATCCGAATCCTTTAGATCATAAAGCAGGGTATAAACGCTTTGCATATCTGAGATTTGGGCCATATCCATACTCTGGGGGGTATTGGAAATATCCTGGTAAATACTCAATGCCTTTTCGTATTCTCCCGTTTTTCTGTATATATCTGCCAGCTGATATTTGCTGAAGTCGACCAACTGCTTATTCCGGCCTGAGTCTGCTATACTTTCAAATCTTTGTTTTGCTTCTTCCAGGTTACCCTGGAGTTTCTCATTCCAGGCGATATTGAAAAGGCACTTCTCAGCCAGGTCTGACTGCGGGGCCATGGCAATTGCCTGCAATAAAGAATCTTTTGCCCGGGAAAATTCCGATAATTTAGCATAAATATTAGAGAGGTTATAGTAAGCTTCCTGAAGTTTATCTTTTTCCTGAAGCGAACCGATCTTTTCCTCCAGGGCCCTTGCCTCTTCCCTTAAGGAGCCCTGGGAAGATTCCTTGGGCGTAGGTGCAAGCACCTTACTTACCTTATCCAATGCCACCAGGACGGGAGACCTGTCCTTCTCTTTTTGTTTAATTACCTCCTGGAGGGCAAATTTTGCTTCTTCCAGCTGCGAGATCTCTTTAGGCTTGCTTAAGATATCCCTGGCCATTTCTATCTTTGCTATTGTGGAAGCATCCAGCTTCTGGGAGGTAACCGCCGAAAGCAGCGAATAATCCAGCGCCTCAGCAAGATTCTTCGCCTCATCCAGGGTCTTTACGTCGTTAATCTTACTCAAGGTGACTTTCAGGTTATCCAGCGAACGGTCCACCAGGTATACGTTATACCCCAGGAAGAAAGCTATCGCCACCAGGATGACAATGAGTATCTTGTATGTTTTCTTAAAAATAAAAATAAGCGGGCTCTGCATCATGCTCCTCTTGGTTTATTCTACCAAAACAGCATCTATGCGTCAAATAAATAAATTGACCGCTCATTTCTTATGCTATATAATAAATAAAAATCACCCGTAAGGACTGCGGATGCCAGCGACAAATTACAAAGTGTTATCGGGCTTGACCCTGCAAAACAGGATCACCACGCTGATGATCATATCATCGGTGCTCTTCATCAGCGTATTCACCTTTATACAGCTTAACATACAGTTAAACAGCATAGACCGCTATAATTCCTACCAGGCGAACCTCTCCAGCATAATCGTCAAGAATAATATCCAGGCTATCATCAATAAAGCCGAGGGCTCTGATAGCAACCTGACTGCCTATATCCACTCAAGCCTGCAGGCGCTTAATAACAGCGGTATCATAAAAGAAGCCGTTGTTTATGACAAGGGCGGAAAGATTATAGCCGCAACCGAAGAGAAGCTCCTGGATACGACTGTAAATTACCGGGATTTGGATAAGATCAACGAACTTGAATATATCTCGCAGAACAACAGGTGGTTCCTCCCTGCTACCGACAGGATCCACAACAGGCTTTATATTTACATAGCCATCAAATTAAAAACCCAGGAACCGATTGCCTATATAGCCAAGGTTGCCTTCGCCCTTGGTAACGTACAAGAAGCGCTCTTCCAGGTATACAAACCGGTCATTATCACCACGATTATCACCGTGGTATTGAATATTATCTTCGGCTATCTTTTCTCCCGCACCATAATCGGACCGATAAAGATCCTGAACGAAGTTACCAAGATCATCGCCGGAGGAAACCTCGCCATCAGGACAAAGATACGCACAAACGATGAAATACAGGAATTGGGGGAAACGTTTAATTATATGACGGAGGAACTGATAAAAATGAAGG
>DATJPP010000011.1:0-4741 GCA_035506355.1 Candidatus Margulisiibacteriota bacterium
CCGGAGGCAGGGGAATGTATACCATGCGTTTTTCGCATTATGAAGAGGTCCCGCACAAGATCGCCTCTACCATAATCAGCCAATACCAGGCTACCAGGAAGCAAGAAGAAACAGAATAACAAACCCAAGACCTTTTAAACCACAGGAAAATAAGAAAGGCTTTAAATGAAAATAGGCATATTTTCCCTTCCCGGCATCAGCCCCGGAAAATGTAATGTCAAAGACCCCCGCCTGGATCAGGTGGATAGTATTACCAAGGCGAAAAAGAAGACTTACCTTCAGGTGGAGTTGGTGGAGAGCGACGCTATCTTGGAGGCAGATGCGATATTAGCCCAGCAGGATGCGCGCACGGATTTAGTCCTTAAAGACCTAGAGTTCATTGAGACCCGCCTCTCCAGGAGCGCAGATGAGGCAGAAAAAACCTTGCTTAATAAATTGAAAGGAATCCTGGAGAAAGAAGAATTTATCTTTAGCGCCGGCTTAAATGCGGAAGAGAAAAACAAGCTTGCCGGTTATACCCTCTTGACTAACAAGCCGGTTGTTTTGGCCAAAGAGGAAGAGATGGATAACCGGGATGAGCTCCTGGCCAGGGTGCTCAGAGAGAGCGGCTTCATCAGTTTTTTTACTACCGGAGAGAAAGAGACGCGCGCCTGGCTGATTCGCAGGGGCTCAACGGCCTGGGAGGCATCCGGAGCGATACATTCGGATATACAAAAAGGTTTTATCCGCGCCGAGATTATCAGCTTTAATGATTTTATCCAGTGCGGAGGGGAGACGCAGGCAAAACAGACGGGCAAATTGCGCCTGGAAATGAAAGACTATCTGATGCAGGATACGGACTTGGCAAACTTTCGTTTTAATAAATAACTTTTAAGATAAGGAGCTTGAAGATGCGTAAGGTAAAAAGGGCACTAATCAGCGTTTCGGATAAAACAGGGCTGCTTGAATTCGCCAGGGCCATTGATAAGTTAGGCGTAGAGATACTTTCTACCGGAGGCACGGCAAAACTGCTGCGTGAGAATAATATCAAGGTCAAGGATGTCTCCGAGTACACCGGTTTCCCTGAGATGCTCGATGGCAGGGTAAAGACGCTGCACCCTAAGGTCCACGGAGGGCTGTTGGCTTTGCGGGATAACCGTGAGCATATGCAGACGATCGAAAAACACGGTATCGGTCTCATTGATATGGTAGTAGTAAACCTTTACCCTTTTGAGAAAACGGTCCAGAAACCGGGGGTTAGTATCGAGGAGGCAATCGAAAATATAGATATCGGCGGACCTTCCATGCTGCGCTCGGCTGCCAAGAACCATAAGGATGTAGCGGTAATTTGCAATCCCGGCCGCTATACGCAGGTACTCGCGGAATTAGAAAATAACAAGGGCAGCATTTCCGCCGAGCTTAAGCGCGATTTGGCAGTGGAGGTCTTCAGCCTTACCAGCCGCTACGACGGCGCGATACACAATTATTTAAAGAATTATTTCAAGGGTTCACGGGTTGCGGATGGTTTTCCGGAGGAGTTGACTTTGAATTTTGAGAAAATACAGGAGTTGCGTTATGGGGAGAATCCCCACCAGAAGGCAGCCTTTTATAAGGAGAAAGGCAAGAGCGAGGGTTTAATAAGGATAAGACAATTGCAGGGTAAGGAACTCTCTTTTAATAATATCCTGGACCTTAATTCCGCGCTGGAGCTGGCCAAAGAGTTTGAACGTCCTGCAGCGGTCATCGTGAAACATAATAACCCTTGCGGAGCGGCTGAAGATAATAACCTTAAAAAAGCCTACATTGCTGCCTGGAAGTGCGATAAACTTTCTGCCTTTGGCGGTATCGTGGCCTTGAATAGAAAGATGGATGTGGAAACCGCCAACTCCGTAGCCAAGAGCGGTTTTTTGGAATGTATCATCGCCCCGGGTTTTGATAAGGAGGCGCTGGAGTTTTTCAAGGAAAAGAAGAACTTAAGATTATTAGAGTTGCCGGATTTAGGCGCGATAGATGAACCGGATCTAAAACGCGTAAGCGGAGGCTTGCTCCTGCAGGATAAAGACCTGGCTACGCTGGATAAAGCCAATCTTAAGGTAGTAACTATTAAGAAACCCACGGCAAAACAATTGGAAAGCCTGATCTTTGCCTGGAAGGTCGCCAAACACGTCAAGTCCAACGCCATTATTTTGACCAGCGGGACTAAGACCGTAGGGATCGGGGCTGGACAGATGTCCCGGGTCGATTCAGTGATGATTGCCAGGAAGAAATCAGGAACGCTAAGTAAAAATTCATGCCTGGCATCAGACGCCTTCTTCCCCAAGGCAGATGCCGTAATAGAGGCAGCCAAGGCCGGAATAAAGGCGATAATCCAGCCCGGCGGCTCAATCGCCGACGAAGAAATAATAAAGACTTGCGATAAATACAAGATCGCAATGGTGACTACCGGGATCAGGCACTTCAGGCATTAATTAATGACCTACCGGGAAGCAGTCCAATATTTAGAATCGCTCATTGATTTCGAGAAAATTCCCGCCTATCCTTATAAAGAATCTTTGAAGCTGGAGCGTATCAGGCTTTTTTTAGAGAAGGTCTCTAATCCGCAGGATGCCCTTAGGTGCATACACGTGGCAGGGACTAAGGGAAAAGGCTCTACCTGTGCTTTTCTCTCCTATATATTGCAGGCAGCCGGATTTAAAGTAGGATTATACACCTCTCCGCATTTATCTGACTTCAGGGAGCGAATCCGTATCCTAAGCCCCCGCAAGGCGCGTTTAAGAGAAGAGTTCGAAGGGATGATCCCTCTAAAGGAGATCGTATCCCTGGTTGCAAGATTCAAGCCTTATATAGAGGAATACAACCGCCGATGCCAATACGGGCCGCTTACCTTCTTTGAGGTCTATACAGCGCTTGCCCTTATTTATTTTAAGGAGCAGAAGGTGGACTTTGCGGTACTTGAGACAGGCTTGGGCGGAAGGCTGGATGCGACTAATGTGGTTAGCCCTTTAGCCTGCGCTATCACCCCGATAAGTTACGAGCATACCCAGAAGCTGGGGAATACCCTTAAAGAGATTGCCACGGAGAAGGCGGGGATTATAAAAGGAGGTTCTCCGATTGTGATCAGCGCGCCGCAGGAAAAAGAGGCAGAGGCAGCTATTAAAAGAAGGTGCCGACGGGTAAAGGCAGGCTTCTCCCAGGTCGGCAGGGATATAAAATACATAAAAAATAAAGGCAGCTTTTGCGTGAAGACAGCTTTAGCCGAATACCCCGATTTGAAAATAAGGCTCTTAGGCGAACATCAGCTGGTCAACGCAACTGTTGCGGTCGGGCTGGCTGAGGCATTGAGTTATCACAACGTAAGAGTCAAGGCCAGTTCAATAAGGGAAGGGCTTTACAACACCCTTTGGCCGGGAAGGTGCGAAGTGGTTAAGCGTAAGCCTTTAGTCGTGCTTGATGGAGCGCAGAACCTCGCTTCGGCTGCGACCTTGAAGAAGGCGATAGTCGATAATTTCAAGTATAAAAAGCTGATTGCGGTCTTAGGGATATCAAACGACAAGGATATCAAGGGCATATGCGCAGAGCTTGCCGGGCTTGCCGATATCATTATCCTGACCATGGCTGATAATCCGCGGGCGGCTAAGCCGGAAGCGATGGCAGGGTATCTTAAAGGAAATAATTTACATTTTACTTATAATGTAAAGAAGGCCAAAGAGACAGCCTTTTCACTCGCAAATAGAGAAGATTTGATTTTAGTCTGCGGGTCCTTATTCGTAGTGGGGGAATTTAGAGATGCATTACTCTGATACAGGGGATACTATTGCAGCTGTCTCTACTGCCATGGGAGAGGCGGGTATAGGAATTGTGCGCATAAGCGGCGGGAGGGCCCTGGATATCGCAGATAAAGTTTTTGTTTCCAAAGAAAATAAGAAACCCTCCGAGTTTAAAACCTATACCACCCATTACGGCTGGATAGTCAGCGAGGGCAAAACAATCGATGAGGTGATTTTGACCGTGATGCTCTCGCCGAAAAGCTATACTAAGGAGGATATTATCGAGATAAATTGCCATGGCGGTCTTATTGCGCTGCGTGCCGTACTGGAGCTGGTTTTATCTTGCGGATGCCGCCTGGCTGAGCCGGGAGAATTCACCAGGAGGGCATTTTTAAACGGAAGGATTGACCTGGCGCAGGCAGAGGCGGTATTGGATGTTATCCGTGCCAAGACGGATGCTGCGCTAAAGTTGGGGCTTGAGCAATTAAAAGGCTCACTCTCCGTGGGGATCGGCAAGATAAGGGAGAGGCTTACTGCACTTCTTTCCCCCCTAGAAGCAAATATAGATTTTCCGGAAGAACAGATTGCGGGGGTAAATTTGCAGGGTTTAGGTAGGGAGCTTACTTCAACCGAGGCGCAACTTAAGAAGCTCATAGAAGAATCTAAGCGCGCCAGGGCATTACGTGAGGGGATACACGTGGTTATCTGCGGAAGGCCGAATGCCGGGAAGTCTTCGTTGTTGAATGCCATCTTAAAAAGAGAACGTTCTATTGTTACTCCTGTGGCCGGGACCACCCGTGATACCATAGAAGAGATAATAGATATGCAGGGTATGCCGGTGAGGATAGTTGACACTGCCGGTATCCTTGAGCCCAGAGACCTGGTAGAAAAAAAGGCGGTTGCACGCTCCCGGAAGGTCATTGAGGCTGCAGATATCGCGATACTCATCTTTGATGGCAGCAGGAGGTTAAATAAGGACGATAAGATGCTTATGA
>DATJPP010000012.1:0-11530 GCA_035506355.1 Candidatus Margulisiibacteriota bacterium
ATGAGCCTGTATTCCTCTTCCTCTATCAAGCCCCTCATGCGTCTTGCCGAATAAACCCCGTAATCTACCAGTGGCCTTCCCGTTATTACCGTAACCTGGCATTTATAAATATTGGCCAGGTCAAGGCATAGTTCGGTCAAAAGCTGGCCTGTCGCAGTGATATCCGGGTAAAAGGAACGGTTGAAAAAAACAATTCTGAGGGTCATTGTTATCTTTCGGTAAGCATCCTGCTCAGATAGGCCCTTACTTCCTTCTTATTTTTGGAGCTGAAATACCAGTCAATGGTCCTATGCAGTCCGTCATAAAACTTTACCCTGGGCCTCCAGCCGAGTAATTTCTTGGCCAGCGAATTATCCGCTACACGGTTGAGCGGGCCGGTAGGCATATCAGCGCACAAAACTAACTTTGCCTTATGCCTTGTATAGCGCAGCACCTCCCTGGCAGCGTCAATCACCCTTATCCTCTCTGTTGTGCCGAGGTTAATGGCAGTAGCATCATCAATTTTTTCAGCTGCAAGTATTGTCCCCGATACTATATCATCAATGTATGTCCAATTACGTATCTGCTTACCGCTCCCCCAGACGCTAAAGGGGTTTTCGCCTACAAAGGCCCTGGCGATCATCGCTATTACGGCATGGTTCTCAACACCGCGCTCTCCATAAACCGTAAAATAACGCAGCGAGCATGATTTTAATCCGTATTCCCGGTAATAGGCCTTAAGCGTCAATTCCGCCATGAGTTTTGCCCACCCGTACATATTGTCGGCGTCATAGGGGGGCGCAACCAGGCCCTCTTTGAGGAATATCCGTTTCTTTGTGTCCTTTTGCAGGTAATTCGGGTATACGCAACCGGAAGATGCATAAATCACCTTTTCCGCCTTAGCCTTTAAGGCAGAGTAAAAGAGATTCCCGTCCATGAGAAGATTTGAGGCCGGCCCCGCCTGGTGTAAATCAACATATCCCCTGCCGCCATGATCGGCAGCCAGATGAAAGATGATCTCCTCGCCACTGACTGCATTTTTAGCAAAGGACGTATCCCTCAAGTCGCCTTTAAGGAACTCTATCCTTTTTTTCTTGATATGCCCTTCTATATTTTTTATCTTTCCGCTGCTTAAGTTATCCGCTACCCTGACAGTTGCCCCTCTCTCGACTAATTTATCGACTAAGTGAGAACCGATGAAAGAAGCGCCTCCCGTAACCAAGACTTTCTTCCTGCTCCAGCGCATATGACTACCCCCTCATTTGTTGGCTCCCGATGATTAAAGCATTACTATTTCTTCAGCCGGTATTCCTGCACAACAATACGATAACCCTTGGGGTTATGATAGCTTTTATCTATCAACCTGGCAATCTTAGAGAGCCTATCGTCTTTATTAAACTTGTATTCGGAAACCAAAATGTAATTTTTATCCAACAGCCCCTGTAAGAGCATTTCAAGGTTAGCATAATCAGGCTGCGCTCCATAGTAACACCATAAATAAATTATGCGGCTTGGGGTACGCCGTTTGAATAAATCCCACACCTTGATAGATACCTGCGAATCGCCTGGGACAAAGTATTCAATCCTATCGGATAAGCCGCTCTCCTGCCTCAGGTAATGATCAAAGGGGTAGTTTGAGAGGACTATTTTAGAGCCTGGATCATTAGAGACCAGCTCACTGACTTTTCTGATTACCTCAACTATAGGATCGGACAATCCTCCTTTATGCAAATCTCTTTTTAAGAGAATATTCAAATTTCCGTAGAGATAAGTGCTTAATATAATGGCAATAAAGAATAAGCGCAACAGCTTATTTCTAAAGGAAGAGATCGAATATAAGACCGGGATTAACAGGAGTCCCGGGAAAAATAAATAATGCCGCACCGTAGGCATCCTCATGGGCAAGGTAAGGATGAGCGCGCCAAAGGAGAGCCCCGACCAGAGGTAAAAATTTTCCTTTTCCTGCTTGTGGATCTTTATAACTCCTGATATAAACAGGAATCCAAAAACAATGGACGCGGGGACAACTACTAAAAGATCATAAGGCATGATAGACTGTCCGATAAATGAGCCGTAAATGATATAGGCCAAATTCAAGGCCAGCGACGGCCTGGCAAAGCGCCGGAAACCCCAAAAGATTAAAGATGCCGTCTGGGGCAACCATGGGAGATAAACCAGGGCAATAACCATAAGGCAGAAGACAAACCTTATCAGATAAGACGTTCTTTTGCCTTGATCAAATTTGTTTATTGAATACAGGATCAAAAGCACCTGTGGTATTAACGCCACAAAGTATATGAACTCGGTATATAGCCCCATTATCGCGATCAAACAGAATAAAGATAAGGGACGCATACCGTAATCCTTATCTTTGAATATTCTTAAGAAAACCAGTATCCCCAGGTTAAATAATAAGAAGAGCAATTGATAATACCGGGCTGCACCGGCCCATAATATTATTAAAGGGTGCATTGCGACAAAGATAAACAGCCAATTTATCCGCGGAAAAATCCTGATAAAGATGTAACAATAAATAAAAAGTCCCAGCATAATCAAAAGTAAAGATAAAATCTGGCTTGCCTGGATATTTGTTCCGAATACAGAGAACCAAATCCTAAGCAAAATGTAAGAAAGCGGAGGATGGGGATCTGCCTGTATTAGAGTCGCAATGAAGTTGGACCAGCTCGCCCGACAGATACCGAGCGTACAGAATTCATCATCAAAGAAATAGAAACGCCAGTTGCAGAGTATGTATAATGCCGCCGTAAGGAGCGGGGCAAATATTAGAACCGGCTTGGCCTTAAGTTTATTTGCGGAAATTCCATCGATCATAAATAAACCCTCTTATTTCTTTACCTTAAAGATCACAGCCGAATACCCGGAGTTACGGTTAAAGCCGTTAGGCAGGATATAGTTACGCCCGCCGGAACCTACCCTTAAAATTTCATAGGTGTTATTATTTATGAACTCCATCGCTTGCGGTATCCTGCTTAAATCCGCAAAAGGGGAAAGGATTATATAATCGAATTTATTCCAGGAAGGAGAAAATACTGTGGATTCAAAAAGTACCAATTTTGACCCCGAACGGTTCAAGGCATACCAGTCCTGCGCTGTCCCCAGGACCAGACTACCGGACGGTATAACCTTGAGTATCTCCTGTTCATAGGCGGGTAGGTTACGCATCTTCCATTCTTTTATAGTAAAGAAATACTTTGAGCCTATCCCGGAGGTAAGATGAGATAACAGGAAAAATAGCAAAAATATCCTTATCCAGAATGTCTTCCCGTCCCTCTGCCTGCTCAGGAGGAGGTAAGTGTAAAAACCCATAGAAACAAAGAGCAGGGGAGTCAGGATTTCTATGTAATACCCTATCAAAAGTCCGCAGAATAAAAGCAGGAGCGCAGGGACCAAGGCAAAGGAAAAGATGATCCCTTTATGCTTCTGGGATTTCTTTGCCAGGAGCACCATTCCAGCCACAGAAAAAAAGAGCGAAAATGGAGAAAAATATACCGCCAGCCAGAAGAAATCCAGAAGCGCTCTTAGAATAATATTGCTGCTCAGGATATACTTAAGATTACTGGCGCTTAAGAAAACAAATACAAAATGCTCCTTGAATAAACCTATATCTTGCAAAATAAAGCTTATCCATAAAGCAAATGTTGCAATAAAGGCAGTGATAAAAACGAGCATCTCCTTTAGCCACGAATCATCCTCTTTGCGTAGATAAAAGAAGTAATAGACAAGATAACCGATAAATAACAAACCATAGAGCTGGTAAGTCTGCGCTGAGAGGCCAAGAAGTATGCCCGAAAAAAACGTCAATAGATACTTCTTTAAACTTTCCTGCCTGCGCGCTAAAAGCAAGAGAAGAAATGAGGCCGAGAAAAGAAACATGGCTAACGCGTTAAGCCGGCCCCACTTTGCGCTGTTCACTCCCAAGGCGCTAAGCCCAAATAATATTGAACTGAAAGTTGCCACCCAGAACTCATTCACCAACAAGATTGCGATAAAGTAAATGACCACGAGAGTTAAAGCAGCGGATAAAAGCGGCAGGCCCAGGGTTACCCAGCGCTTAAACCCCAAAGTCCTGTATAAATAAGAGAGGACCAGGGAATGAAAAGGCGGTCTTACGAAAGATACCTTCTCTGCACCCTCAAGCTTTTCCCAGACATCCAGCGACAACTTATGTCGGAAGGCAAGATTATAGGCAGGATCAGAGTCTAAAACCTCGTCTACCCAGAGCTGGGACTTGGCGCATAAAGGTATCATCGCTGCCATGAATAAGGAGAAGAGAGAAAATGCCGTAATTATGTTTAATCTGGTTTTAGCTAGCATCTCTTTTCTTGAGGCAGGATAATTATCATCGCCCTGTTTTTTACAGGTAAAATTGTATTAAATATGACAACCATTTTCTTTATAAGTATTTTTAAAAAGCCATTCTCTACTTTATCAAAAAACCCAAAGTGGTAGTAAAAGTATGAAAAATAGAACAACTCTACCCCCTGCTCTTCTCTGATCCTTTCCAGCAGCTTGCGGTTAATCCTAAATTTCAGCTCCCTCCCATCCCTGATTTCATACTTATCTTTCTTTTTAAAGCTAACCAGTAACCAGTTTATCAGATTACGCATCATCCCCTCTGCCGGCTCATCGATAAAGATTACCTTCCTTGACACCCTTATCCCCTCTTTTATGCCGTTATATGCCTCAAGGAGATGATGTAATATATCCCTAAAGATAACGATATCTACGCATTTATCATTTAAAGGAAGGCTTTCTGCGTCCGCGCACAAAAAAGTCTTATTTTCAAGATGTGATAAATTTACCCTGGCATTCTTTAGCCAGGCGAAATCTTTATCCAATAGCACAAAGAAACGGGGGCGATATTCAAGCGCGAGCACCGCCTCTTTACCTTCGCCCCCACCGACATCTAAAACTGTTGCGCCCCTGAAAACATTATTCTCCCCTCCTATGCCAGAATAATGTTTTAAGAGAAGTTTCAGCCTGTAATCGTCAAAAAAGACCTGAAGCTCGCTCATGGCTAGATAAAAATAATAATCCTAATAATCATATTGTAAAGAAATTTCATCGAACCTCTCGCGTAAAGCAACCTCACGGTTAAAGCCGGCCAAAATTCTCCAAGTGTAAAATAAAAATAAAACTTCAAAGATAGTCAACAAAAATAAATCGGTTGCGGAATTAACGGGCCAAATGTACGGCAACCACGCAGAAATAATATAGCATAGCAGCACCTTCCAATAAATTATTTCGTTAAAGCGCCTTAGTTCATTTAAGAGGATAGGAAAAGTTATTAGAAAGAGGGGCCATGAGTTTATACAGTACCTCCACCCCGGAGAAGACAACCCAAAGGACAGAATAAATAACGACGCTCCGGAAAACAATATTGTATTGAAGAAAATTGCCCTCTCGCGGACCATGATTATCTTATTCTTCAAAAA
This sequence comes from Candidatus Margulisiibacteriota bacterium, assembly GCA_035506355.1. Taxonomy (GTDB): domain Bacteria; phylum Omnitrophota; class Gorgyraeia; order Gygaellales; family Profunditerraquicolaceae; genus DATJPP01. The sequence continues at coordinate 5,436 of DATJPP010000012.1, forward strand.
GTAAAGAATGACAACCGGGGCGGTCCCGAATGTCGAAAGGAGCATAAGAATGGTCTGCAAGGGGATTTTCTTATCAAATTCATAAATCCCCACCTTCGCGATAAGCGAATGGCCCCTGATCCAGCGAGGGGCATCAAAGGCAATAATGGGGGGGTGCGTATAGTCTGGAATATTTATGTAAGTGTTAAACCAATGTTTGAGTCCGGTAACATTTTCAAAGGCGTAGAGCGGGATTCTGAAGGTTTGGAAAACGAAATTGGGCAGGCGATGTATGTTTACATTACCCCTGGTTAGGTTATAATTTATTACCCAGCTCAAGGCAAAGATGAAGACCGTGAAGATAAGATAGTAATAACAGGCTGTCTTCCTCCCCTTTAACGCACAAATTGTTAAAGCCGCAATAAAACTAAGCAAAATTATAATAGACTCATCGCGCGTAAAAAGCATAAGCATGAGCAAGAATATGCTGAAAAAATATTTTTTATAGAGTAAAAGAATCCAGTAAATGCCGCTTATAAAACAAAAAAAGAGCGGTTGGAGGTATAGATCACGATAGAGACGGAACAATATCGGCAACAATATCACGGTGACAATGCTTACCAGGGTTAGGTTGAAATTGAACCTCAGGATAGATATTATAAAAAATAGGAAAAAAAACAGGCTTACCACTCCTACTATCATAAAAGCGCTGTCTGTTCCGGTAAAAGTTTTAAGCCTCCCTACTACCCAAGGATGCAGCAGCCTGCTTGCATAATGCAGGGGAACTCCCTCGCTATGCCCTTCTGCCATGGCGATCGTATAGCGCGTATCCCCGTCCTCTTTAAAAATTTCCGGATTCTTAAGGTAACTCGCACCGACAATCAGCGTCAAGGTGAGCGCCGTTAACAAAACCCTAGTCAGTTTTTCTCTCAATTATCCACCTTCCCAATGCCAATACATCTATCTTGCTGCGTAAAAAACAATCGATCGCTTCTTGCGGAGCGCAGACTATCGGTTCGTTCTCATTAAAAGAGGTATTAAGGAGTATCGGAATCCCGCTTATCTTCTCAAATTCCCTGATCAATTGCCAGAAAAGCGGGTTCTCGTCCTCCGATACAGTCTGCAATCTGCCTGTGCCGTCGATATGAGTGACCGCAGGGATAAGCCTCCTTTTGTCTTCTCTGACAGGATAGACCTTAAGCATGAAAGGATCGGGGTAATCTTCCTCAAAATACTCCCCGACTCTTTCCAGAAGTATTGCAGGAGCGAAAGGCCTAAACCACTCTCGCTTTTTAATCCTGGCATTTAAGATATCCTTCATCTGCGGATTGCGCGGATCTGCCAGGATGCTCCTGTTACCCAGTGCGCGGGGCCCCCACTCCATCCTCCCCTGGAACCATCCTAATATTTTACCTTCTGCCACTCTCTTAGCGGAGCGAGAGCATAGTTCATCCTTATCCTTAACCTCTTCGATGGCACACCCCAATTTTAGCAGGGCTTCATTTTTACCATATATCTCGTTCTTTATATCTTCTTCGGAAAAACCCGGGCCCCAATAAGGCTTATCCATCAGGAAACTTCTTTCTTTGCCCAGTATCTGATTATGAAGGTAATAACCTGCCCCTAAAGCCCCGCCGGCATCAGATGCTGCCGGCTGGATATAAACTTCCATAAAAGGAGTTCTCTCGAATATCTTTCCATTAGCCAGACTGTTTAAGGCACAACCCCCTGCAAGGCAAAGGTTGGGATTGGATGTTATCTCGTAAGCATAGTTCAGGATATGGAAAAATACGTCCTCATAAACTTTCTGTATGGAACTTGCAATATCGCAATGATAGCCGGAAAGCTCCTCGTTTTTCTCCCTGGGAAGTCCAAACTTCCGGATGAATTTGTCGGAAAAAACATCTTCGATGACAGGCGCCATGTTGTCCCATAAAAAGGTATCCTTGCCCCTATAGAACGAGAAGAAATCAAGACCCAACACAAACCTGCCCCTTGGCCTTAGAAAGATAGTCTCTTCTATTTCCCTTACGTACCGTGGCTTTCCGTAAGCAGAAAGCCCCATGACCTTGTATTCGTCGCCGAAATTCTTGAATCCAAGGAATTGGGTAAAGGCAGTATAAAAGATCCCCAGGGAGTGGGGAAAGTTAATTTCGTAAAGAACCTTCAACTTGTTACCCACTCCTCTCGCAACCATACAGCTGCTGAAATCTCCGAATCCGTCTATAGAGATTACCGTCGCTTCTTTAAATGGAGAAACAAAGAAAGAGCTCGCCAGATGAGAACGATGGTGCTCGATGTTAAAGAACTTTGCCTTTATCTTTTTGGAGGGAAGCGAAAACTCTAGCCCTAAGGTATCTTTTATCCCCTTGATCTTCAGGATATTCGCCAACCTATTTTTAACTAAGGATAATGACGGTCTTTTAAGGAGAGCGAAGATCGCCTTTCTGCCTAAATTTGCTCCGGGGTCCCTGTTTAAGCAAATATAATCTATATCCCTAAGTTCTAGACCTGCCTCTTTCAGGCAATAGCGGATAGACTGGGCTGGAAAACCCGCCCAGTGCTTGATGCGCAGAAAACGTTCCTCTTCTACCGCGGCGATAAGCTTCCCCTTAACGATTACGCAAGCGGAAGAGTCCGGATGGTAAGCGTTAATACCCAATATATTCATCTTTATTATCCTAAAGAGAGGTTTTTTCCTTGCCGATATTCGAATCTACCAGCCATCTGTACCAAAAGCCCTGATAAAAATGAAAAATCCAGCCTTCTTTTCCGTCCAGAAAACCCAGCCGAATTATATAGCGGTAGAAAAAATAAATACACACCCTGGCATATAGAGGCAGTTTATAGTAAACCCCTTCCTTGAGCCACCGCCTTTTTTGCATGGTGTTGCTGCTAAGCACGATAGCCCCCTTGCTGTGCGCATTTGATATAATTTCGCGGGCCTCAAGCTCAGCCCACCTTCTGTGAGTCTCTTTCCATGAATCAAGGTCCGCTTCAATTATATTTATGATATCCCCTTTCAATCTTCTGACTTTTCCGTTAACAATGAAATGCTGGTCATATAACCTTTCTTCGCTCTGGCCTTTGTTTTTTTTAAAGACCCTCAGGTGGTATACCGGGTAATGCCCGCCATACCTTATCCACCTGCCCCTAAAAAAGGTTTTTCGGGGAGTGATAAAGCCGTCTTCTTCAATAGGTAGAGAAAAAATCCTAAGGAGCTCATCCCTTAATCCCGGGCTTAAACGCTCATCGGCATCCAGATGCAGCACCCATTCATTATTAAGCGGCAGGTTCTTCTGGGCCCAATTCCTCTGCTGGGCGTAATTTTGAAAAGCATGCTGGAATACCTTATCGCTGTAGTTCCTTGCTATCTCAACGGTCTTATCCGTGCTAAAAGAATCGACTACAAATATCTCATCCGCTATGCCGTAGACGCTGCCAATACAAGGCTCTATATTCTTTTCTTCATTGTAGGTGAGTATTATTACCGAGAGCGGCAGCTTATTCATTTTAAAGCTTCTACGCACAGATTGACCACGGGATTACCCTCCGTGGCCATTATTTGGCAAAAAGTGTCTTTATCCAGATAAGCCGTTTCGTTAAGCCCGACCTTCTTTATAAGTTCCTCCTTAAAACCTGCCCTTAAGAGGAGCTCCTTTAGAAAATAGAAGTCAAAAGATATCCTGTGCTGCCCGTTGCAAAATAGAAAATTCACAAATTTGCCTCCGATGCTGGAAAAATTCTCGGGGAAACTGGAAAAGAAACCGGGGTCTTGTTTCAGGTAATAAAAGACCCCCTTTTCCATATCCGGGACGACTATCCTTATAACTGCCCCCGGAGACAATACGCGGTAGGCCTCCTTTAAAATACGGGTCACCTCGTCAAAATAAAAATGTTCCAGCATATTAGACGTATAGATTAAACTTACGCTGGCATCCTTAAAGGGGAGCCCATTCCTTAAATCCAGGAAGAGATCTTTCTTGGCCGCGATATTCCCGTCAATATTAACAAACCCCTTTAAATAATTCGTGCCGCAACCCAAGTGTATCTTAAGGCATTTTCTGCTCTTGTAATAAATAACGAAAAAAGGGAATAATGCGCGTGTCATCAAATACGCGAAATCAAAATAAATATCCTTCACCCTTTGCCTTATCATCTTCTTATCCTCGCTATCTCATTATAACGCTCTATCATCCGGCGCGCTATCTTTTCAGCGGCATAATGTTCCTCAGCCATCTTTTTGCCTTTCAACGCGATCTCCTGCTTAAGGTTTGGATCACGGAACAATGATTCCATCGCCTCATAAAGACTCAAAGCGCTTGGATCTATGACTATCCCTGCAAGCTCATCCCGTACTTCCCCGGATATCCCCACTTTATCCGAAATAATCGCCGGAAGCCCGCTTGCCATGGCCTCAACTGCGGCAATACCGAAATTCTCAGAATAAGAAGGCAAAACAAAAATATCGCTCTCTTTTAACGCCGATAATTTATCATCTCCCTCAAGCATCCCGGTAAAGGTAACCCTGGAATCAATCCCCTCTTCCTTGATCCATCTTCTTACTTTCTCTCCGTATCCCTCGTTATCCGGACCCGCGATAACCAAATGCACGTCCTGGCGGACCCTGCTTAGCCTGGCAAATGCCTCTATCAGAATATCCAATCCTTTCTTAAAGTTAATACGGCTCAAGAAAAGTATGATCTTACTATTCTTCAGGTATGGATATCTTGCCCTCAAATAAGCGCTCCCGGAAAATCCCTGGAATTTTGTTATATCTATTCCTATCCCCAGCACGAAATCTTTGAATTCCAATCCCGCTTTCCGGCTGAATAGCCTCTCCGCTTCGGTTGTGAAGTGCACGGCTGATGAACCCTCTAAATTCCTGCGTTCAAAAAGACTGATATAGAGATTTTTAAGCAAGGAGTTTCTCTTAAGAAGATACGGGTCCAGCTGTCCTAACGGCCTGATTATATACGGTTTATTATACTTGCGGCAATAATAGGAAGCTGCAAGGGTAGAAAACTGAAAAAGGGAATGTATATGCACGATATCGAAACCGGGCACCGCATTCTGTAAGGCCTTTGCCAGGCCTAAAGAAAACTTATAATGTTTCAAGTATTGGATGGGAAAATAAAAGATCCTGACTTTCTGGAGTTCAACTGGCACTCCCAAAGGAACCCGTAAAACACCTTTTACATCCGCATTGGTCGTAAATATAGTAACTTCCTCGCCTGATTTTGCCAGGTTGAACGAAAGGTCTAGGATTGCCTCTGTAGGCCCTCCAAACCCCCGCGCCAGACTCGGGATAACCTGCAGTATCTTCATTAAAGATATGTTTTAACCCATCTCTTTAAAACATATATTGCCCAGGGCCTCTGCCAGGAAACCTGGCCCTTTAAAAATCCATCCCATATCCTGAGTACTTCCCTTCCATCAATAAGCTCCTGCAGCGCCCCTTCTTTCTCCCGCAAGGCCTCTTCGACTTCATCCTTTAAACCATTTTTCAGCCAGGAATTAAAGGGCAAGGTAAAACCTGTTTTCCTTTTTTTAAGAATAGCATACGGCAAAGGCAAGCTTAGGCTTCCTGTCAAAAGCGGCTTATTAGTAGCGCCTTTTATCTTCAACCTTCCGGGTAGGGAAAAGACAAATTCTATCAGTTTGTGGTCCAGAAAAGGTACCCGCACTTCAAGGGAATGAGCCATGCTCATAAAATCAGTATCCCTAAGCAATATATCCCGCATATAGTTGGTCATCTCCAGATAGGAGACCTGATTGGTTATATCCAGGCTGCTTAGGTCCGGGTTTTCCTTCCCTCCTGTAAATTCGTAACCGTTAAGAATACGCCTTACCTCTTCTGCCGTAAATAACCTGCGCAGCCAAAAGTAGGGGTGCTCAAGAGTCGAACCTTCTTTAAATATTTCTATTATTTTTTCTTTTCTGGCTGAAGGCGGCATAGCGAAATTTAAGAAATCCCCAAACTTATATCTGGAAGTACGACTAAGCCTATTCCATACCCGGCAGAATAAACGCAACTTATTTATCCTTCTAAAACTGGGGTACCCTGCGAAAAGCTCATCCCCCCCCAGCCCGGAAAGGGCAACAGTCAGCCCTGA
>DATJPP010000013.1:0-4497 GCA_035506355.1 Candidatus Margulisiibacteriota bacterium
GGCTCCACAAGATGTACTTTCCAATGAAACACTAGTAAAGGCATTCGGCCCGAGCTTGTGGAATATCTCATGTCTGCCGAATTCAATATCAAAAGAGAGTAATGATAATGGCAATCATTGAGGCTTGGTATAGATTGGTGAATTTGCTTCCTTTCGGGTGGGCGCATTATGACTTTATGAAGAATGCGCTTTTGGCAGTATTATTGGTTACGCCGTGTTTTGGACTCTTAGGTACAATGGTTGTAAATAACCGAATGGCTTTCTTCACCGATGTCCTGGGGCATTCCGCGCTTACGGGAATTGCCATAGGAGTAATCCTGGGTTTTCGTGATCCGACGTTTCCCATGATTGGTTTAGCGGTTTTTTTGGCAATAGGTATAAACTTGCTAAAGGACAGGACAAGGGCTTCAGCTGATACTGTTTTAGGGGTATTGTTTGCTTTTATTGTTGCCTTGGGGATCGTTATCTTAAGCAGAGCAGGCGGGTTTGTTAAATATACAAGCTATTTGATTGGGGATATACTTGCGGTCAGCCCCAAACAGATAATCTGGTTTCTTATAATAGCCATAGTTGTCTTGGCGTATTGGCATATAGCAGGCAACTCTCTGGTACTTACAAGCGTGAATCCGTCCTTAGCCCGAAGCCGCAGGATTAATACTTTTCTTATAGAAACAAGTTTTACCGTACTTTTGGCATTAGTAGTGGTTATTTCAATACGGTTAGTGGGAATCCTGATTATAAATTCGCTTTTAGTTTTGCCTGCTGCAGCGAGCCGTAATTTTGCGCGAAATATGCATTCGTATAGTTTGGGCGCAACCGTTATAAGCATTTTATCCGGTGTCACAGGGCTAATTGTTTCGTATTATTGGGGAACGGCAAGCGGCGCTACAATAGTTCTTTTTGCGGCAGGCTGTTATCTGGTTTCGATATTACCCGGAAGACGGATGGTTAAATGACGAATACGCTTCAGACAATCATAACCAAGTCGCCTGTTTTGGCAATATTCATTGTATTTTGGGCAGGATTTATCGCGTCTTTGAGCTCTTGCACTATAATCAGGATTCCAATTGTTTTTGGTTATGTCTCAGGAGCAACCCACTATACTAAGAGGAAGTCTTTTTTATCGGCTCTTTGTTTAGCTTTAGGGTTAATCACCAGTTACACATTTCTAGGAGTAGCATTGATCCTGCTTAAAAATTTAGCCTTTGGTTTAGTGCAGATAAGCAGGTATCTTTATCTGTTTTTGGGAGTTGTTTTGCTTGTGCTGGGAATTTTCTACGCCGGGTTAATTAAAATCGGCAAAGCTCAACCTGCGCACTGTGAAGTGAATACCAGAATTAAAAAAAGAAGCTTTATAGGTTCTTTTTTATTCGGCATTATGTTTGCTTTCCTGGAGATGCCGGCATGCCCCTGTTGCGCTTCCGTGCTTTTTGTGATCGCAAGTATCGTTGGGTTCTGGAATTCATGGGTTTACTCTTTTGTAATATTCTTAAGTTTTGCCGTTGGCCAAAGCATGCCGATATTGTTGATCGGCTCATCTACCACTTTAGTCAAACATTTGTCTTCTAAAGCCCAAAGATTAGAAAGATATACCCAATTTATAGCGGGAAATATACTTATTGCAATTGCTTTGCTTTTCTTTATTATCGCATAGGGATCTTAATATGGATAAACACGGATCTTGTAGCTGCGGTCAACTTCACGAAGATCATAAGCAGCCGAATTTGGTGTGTAGATGGTTGATTAGCTTCACCTTTGTAGTATTAAGCTTTATTATTATGCGACCGTTTATCGTGAAGCAGTTATTGTCCCGGGCCTCTTCTTATATGACATGCGAGTTATTTAATGATGCGATACGAAGCTATGAAAAGGCGGTATTTATTGATAAAAGAAACGTTATTGCTTGGAATATGCTTGGATACAGTTATAAGAGCAATGGCGAATTGAAAAAGGCCCTCTATGCCTACCGGCAGGCTTTAAAGACTGACCCCAAAGATAAAAGCGTAAACTTTAGCATTGGAGTAATCTTAGCATCAGAAAAGAAGTATGAAGAGGCCGTGCAGTATTTTGAAAAGGTAAGGGTGCTTGGTCCTGATAACATCAGCCAGGCGGTAGATATCGTTTCATACCATAAATCGTCATTAAGATTGCTCGTTACTTGTTACGATGCCTTAAAGGAATTTGATAAAAAAAATAATGCCCTGGAAGAATTGCATAGATATTATCCGGAGGATAATTTAATATCAGGCCAAGTAAAACCAGGGAGGCTGTTTAGACAATGAAAAGGCTGATTTCAATCTTTAAATATGGGCTTATTTTAGTAGCAATACTTTTATTTGCAACGAAGAAGCCGAATTCATCACAACTGATATCTTCGGTAAAGCTCACAGGAGAAGCTTTTGCCGGCCAAACAGATGATAATCAAGTCTATAAGTTAGATATAAGAGAGTTGGAGAAGGTTCAAAATGAGGTGAATAAAGAGGGTAATGATATAAGCGGATTTCCTATAGATATTCTTCACCTATGCGGTAAGAAGGTGAGGCTAACAGGGTACCTTTTAATTCCTTATGATGCGTATCTTTCAGACGGCGCAATTGATAATTTTGCTTTAGGTAAAAATCCTTATGGATGCCCGTGTTGCAACTGGGGCTCAAGCCCCCCGCCCACGATATTTAATGTAGTATTTATTACTGTGAAAAATGGAGAGAAGTTGAAACCACCGTTTACGCCCCTTGTAGAAGTTACAGGGACTTTCTACGCGCACCAGGAATATTTTACTGATGACCAGGGAAAAAAGAAACTCTCCGGGCTGTTTTTTATACAAGATGCGGAAGCCAAGAAAAAGAGGAAATTATTTTGATAGAGGATTCCTTGCCACAAAATTTATCTTGACAAATAATATATTGGTGTTATTATTTTTACATTCGTGATACAAGGAGAAGGCACATGTCTTCAATAGCAAGGTTCGGAGTTTCTTTAGATAAGGGGCTTCTGGAGAAGTTTGATAAACTTATTGAATCCAGAAGCTACACTAACCGCTCCGAGGCATTCAGAGACCTAATCCGGCAGGAGCTGGTAAAGAAAGAATGGCAGGATGCGAATGAAGTTACAGGAGCAGTAACGCTTATCTACGATCACCACAGGCGCGAGTTAGTAAATAAGCTTTTGGATATTCAGCATGATTTTAGCCTTTGTATTATTTCCGCACAGCATATCCATATAGACCACAATAATTGTCTGGAGATACTCGCGGTAAAAGGCTCTCCTGAAAAAGTCCAGCGCTTGTCAGATAATCTAAAAGCAGTAAAGGGGGTGAAGCATTCAACTTTGAGCATGTCCACGACAGGTAAGGATATGATATAGTCCAGTAGTCAGTATTATTTTTTTGTCTATTAGTAACACGAATTTAATAAACGTAATAACACGAATACGTTAGGATTTATCACGGTGTGTTACTGAAAGAGCAGGATGTGTCGCAGTATTTAAAAAGCAACCCCGCCATCTCCTTAGAAGAATCCGGCGGGGCGCGGTACTTGGAAGAACACTAAACAACCAAGCCCAGCCATAAGTATACCATAAACTTGTGTTTGGGCAAACAATGAAAGGGGGGTATATTTATGGCGGTTTTAAAGAGATTAACTTTATTTTTATTAGTTTTTTCTTTTCTTTGCTCTACGTCTGTTTTTGCTGAAGATGTATCTGTAAGGGAGGAGATTAATCAGCTTAAAGAGCGTATTGCTACCCTTGAGAAGAAAGTTTCGGATCAAGACAAATATATCGCTACTCAAAGTACGACGACCCAGGCGCAGCAGCAGAAGATCGCAGAATACGAAACAAAATTATCTCAATTTGAGGAGAATCTTCACAAGGTTCCGGGCGCCCCAATGCAGCTTATGGAAGGTCTTGAGCTTGGCGCAGGCGCAACTATGATTGTGCAGGGGACGAATAATGTTAATAACGCCAGCGACGGACAAACATTAAAGAAATCCCGCACCGATGGCTCGTATTCGGCAGATATAACCTTGAGCAAGGAGTTTAAAGAAATAAACGGCAGGGCGTTTGTGCATCTTGAGGGCGGCCAGAGCGACGGCTTAGAGGATAACCTGATAGTTTATAGCAATGTCAACCGCGACGCGGACAATAATGAAGATATTCATCTGACCGAGGTATGGTATGAGCAGGGGCTTTTTAAGGATAAGGCAGCGATTACCTTTGGAAAGCTTGACCCGACTGTTTATTTCGATCAGAGTGAGGTCGCTAATGATGAAACTACACAATTCTTGGGCAGGATTTTTCGTAATTCACCGACTCTTGAGTTTCCGGATAACACCGCAGGTATCCGTCTTGCCTACATGCCGTTAGAGTGGCTGGAATTGGGTTATGGCGTATTTGACGGGAAGAGCAGCTGGGAGAAAATCGGGGATAACCTCTTTAATATCGGACAGGTTACTCTTAAGACCAATTTCTTTAATCTGCCCGGCAACTACCGCTTCTATG
>DATJPP010000014.1:0-6540 GCA_035506355.1 Candidatus Margulisiibacteriota bacterium
AAGAAGTTTATCAGGGTTTGAATCTGTTTTATATCACTGACCGTGGCCTTGCGGATCATTTAATCTCCGTGCCTTTTGCCACCACCACGATACCGGAATCACTTACAAAGAACCTTTTCTTATCTTCTTCGTGGTCATATCCTATTATCATCCCCGGCGGGATAGAGACATCCTTGTCAATGATTGCCTTCTTAACCTTGACATGTCTGCCGACATTGACCCCTTCCATAAGTATGGAGTCGTAAACCTGGGAAAAGCTGTTTATCCTGACATTGGGAGAGAGTATGGAACGCTGTATCCTCCCCCCGCTGATGATGCAGCCTCCAGCGACTAAAGAATCCAGCATCAAGCCGACCCTGCCGGTCACCTCTTCTCCGGCAAAGACGGTCTTCGCCGGAGGAAACTGCTCCTGCAGGGTCCTTATCGGCCACTCCTTGTCATAAAGGTTAAAGGTGGGGTCTACCTGCACCAGGTCCATATTCGCTTCATAATAGGCGTCGATTGTCCCGATATCCCTCCAGTATCTCGCCTGTTTCTTATTCTCATCTACAAAATTATAGGCGCAGACCTTCAGGCCCTTCTTGAGCATCGCGGGGATGATGTCTTTTCCGAAATCATGCGTAGAGCCTCTTCTCTTGGCATCTTCCTGCAGTTCCTCCTCCAATATCGCGTGCTTGAAAACATATATCCCCATGGAAGCGTATATCTTATCCGGATGAGCGGGTATGGTTTTAGGCTTAGCCGGCTTCTCCTGGAAACCCGTAACTCTTTCATCGCTATCCACTTCCACCACGCCCAAGTGTGCGGCCATTGCCTTATCCACCGCAACCACGCCAACGGTCAGATCCGCGTCTTTCTCGCGGTGCAGGTCGATCATGGTGTAATAATTCATCTTGTATATATGGTCGCCCGCAAGGATCAAGACCTCAGAGGTCTGATCGATCTCTAAGGTATAAAGGTTTTGATATATGGCATCCGCCGTCCCTAAGTACCATGAGTCTCCTATCCTCTGCTGCGCAGGAAGCATCTCGATAAATTGGCCTAATTCCGAAGGAAGGATATTCCATCCTAAGCGGATATGCCTCTGCAAAGATGCCGATTTATACTGCGTTAGAAGATAGATCTTACGCAGCCCGGAGTTTATGCAGTTGCTTAAAGTAAAGTCTATGATCCTGTATATCCCGCCGAAAGGCACCGCCGGCTTGGTCCTGTCGCGGGTCAAAGGATAGAGCCGCTCTCCCTTACCTCCGGCCATAATGAAGGTCAATACGCTCTTCATCATCGCAAGAATACCCCCATTACCCCTTTTCGCATCATCATCACCGCTATTGCCGCAAGTAGTATATACATTATCTTGGAGAAGGCCCGCGTTCCGCCCGCACCCATTATCTTTATGATCATATCGGCCCTGGCAAGCGTAAGCCAGACAAAAAGCATGTTTATAAGCAGGGAGACAAAGGTAACCGTGGTGCCGAAGCTATCCAGCATCATCAAGGTAGTAGTCAATACCGCAGGCCCAGTGATTAAAGGCGTACCCATAGGGAAAACCCCCACCTCTCTATCATGGCCGTTAGTCAAAGCGCTCTTGGAGGACCCGGGCAAAAGCAGCCGCACGGCAATAATGAATAACAGCATCCCGCCTGCAATCTGAAAATCAGGTATGGTTATTCCGATAAAGCGCAGTATCGCCTTGCCGATGAACATAAAAAGCAAGGCTACCAGGGTTGCGGTAGTAACAGAGTCCAGGATTGCCTTATGCCTCTGCTTCTTGTTCATCCCCTCAACCAACGAGATGAATAAGGGAATGTTGCCTATGGCGTCCACTGCCACAAATATGGGTATAAAACTTAATATGTAGGGTTCCAGCATATGCATAGTGTAATATTATATCCTAGAGACCGGCTTTATTCAACATTATTTGATACGCCTGTATAATTCGAAACGGTATGACCAGCGCGATCTGGAAATCGGCAGGCCGAATAATTTATTGGGCTGATCCGACATCGTGCTTAATTGCTTTATAAAATGTCTTTCCAATTCGGAGGGCCTATAAAACCTGGAGTTGCGAAGGGGGATATCCGGCTTTTCGCTCCCTCCGCTGGCAAATAAGATATAGTTTGCCGGAGTAAAGCTATTTACGTCGAAATATGTATATCCATCATTGAGCATATACCAGAAGGCTGGGCTGGAAATCACCTTGCTTCCTCTGGGGATAGCTTCAAGGATCTTTTTCCTGTTATACTCATAAGTATCCTCTTCGCTCCAGGTTAGCGGAATAAACAGGCGCGATTGGAAAACCGGGAAAAAGGCAATCAGCAGGCAAAGAGAAAGAATAATCCTGTTGAATTTAGGCGTAATTATTTTTGCCAGGATCGGAAAAATCAATGTTGCGATAAAAAAACTGTAGAAAAATTGCAGGTAAACATATTTTGTAGGGTACTTAATGGTTGCTAGCGAATAAATCAAAACAAGGCCTATCAGCCTTATAGACAAATGGATGTTCTTCTGGAAATTTCCAAATGGTACTATATCTTTTAGAAGAAAATAGAATAGATAAAGCAAGAGTGGGGCATAAAATGCGCTAAAACTTACCCCTAAAGGTATACTAATTATGTAAGGCAGAATGTGCGGATGAGATAATAAAGAACCTCCTTCGGCAAAGGAGTTAATCTGGGCTTTCATCTGGTAATAGTTAGGATAAGCGCAGAGGAACCAAACCAAAAGCGCGAAGGTTAAACCTATAATAATAAGGGCTAAGAATTTAAGAAGCTCTCTTGGCCTCTCCTGGTTTAGTGAGAAAAATAAGAAGAAAAGAAAAGAGATCAAGAGTAAACCCATACCCAATGAGGTGGCCAGAGCGAAGGAAATGAGCAATATAAGCAGTATCTTGTATCTTAGGCTCCATGGCTCTTTCTTCTTTATTAAAAGTAAAACCAAATACAGCCCGATAATAGCAAGCAGGGGGTCCGGACGGCTGATCTCTTTCAATAAAACACTCCAGCAGAAGAAAATTAGGAGGTAAGCGTACAGTCTAGCCCATCGGTATCCTTTATCAAACTCATCCCAGATCAGGCAGAGTAAATAAGCCGCGGTAAGGCAGATTAATAAGGAAAGTGCCAAGCTTGAAGAAATGGAAAAACCGAAAATCAAAAACCAGGCTGCGAAGAAGAAAGGATAAAACGGAGGATACCAAGATGCCCCCCTCCTTATATCCATTTTATGACCATACCATCCAGCCATGGCAGGAGCGGAAAAACCCTCACCTTTGATAAGGCTTAAGGCCGGGTCTTTAAACATCAGCTCATCGGTACCGGCAAAGGGGAGTTTAAACCATAAAAGATAGAGAGAGATAATACATAGAATTATCAGAAAAGGCAGGTGACGCTTAACCACGGTTTATATCCTCCTTATTAAAAACAGGCAGAGAAAACTCGTGAGAGACGAGATAATAATTAACCATTTCAAACCCAGGAGGGGCAACAAAAACGCTCCGGACAGGTTGCTGGTCACCAGGGCAAGATTGCTAAAGCTGCAGAGCAAGGCAAAAGAAGTAGCCTCGAGGCCCTTAACCGAGTTTCTGGCCATAAAGTCCATCACCATCAGAAATATAAACATCCCCACCAGGCTATAGATTATATCGTAGGCGACTGCCGTGACAGGCGTATAATAAAGGTAGCTTAAAGTGGTTATCGCCCCCAGTAGTACCGAGATAAATAACCATTTCCTGATGTTAATCCTCTGGCTGAATTTGTAATACAAGATCGAGCCGATAATCCCGAAAACAGTACTGATCGTACTCAGCGTACCGATCCAGACCTTACCCCATTTAAAGAGATCTCTCTGTATAAAGAAAAGCGGCGTGCCAAAGGAAGGGGAATACTTATATAAAAATATGAATAGCCCTACGGTGAGGAGTTTTTTATCAGTTAGAAGTTTTTTTAAGTCCTCAAAGGTAGTAGCAGTCTTGCTCGACGGGCCCTCCTCCTCTTTATAAAAGAACGCCGGAACCCCCACCAAGAGATAAACGGGTATAAGGAAGAGGAAACCTGCCCTGTATCCCCATTTTTCGGCAATGAGGCCACCGCCTATTCCGGTCAGCAATAAGGCTATGTTGATAGAAATCCACTGGACACTCTGGATCTTGCCTGTGGTATTGGCCTTTTTACCTTCAACGCACATGATCCCGTCTACCGCCACATCCCTGAATGCGGCATTAGTCGAGCTGATAATCAAGAAGATAACCAAAACGAAAACAGGGAACCAGGACAATCCCAGGATCAGAGACAAAAGCATATCCAGGATTAATGCGATAAAAATCCAAACCCTTTTATTAAAGGAATTGTCTATCAGGTATCCGATCGCCGGTTTTACCAGCCAGGCAAAAGTGGTAATACTGCCTATGAGCATTATTTTATCCGCGGAGAATCCCAGGGTCTCTTTTAAATAATAGAATAGCCCCTGGGAAGGGAGGTCCTGTATCCCCTGGGTAAAATAGACGGCGCTGCTTAAGGCAAAAATCCAGAATATTTTCCTGTTCATCGCATAAAAAAAGCTACCAGGAGCGCTGGTAGCTTTAAACTAAAAATTTATACCCCCTATTTTTGGCCTTCGCTTGCCTGGCTGCCTGTATCAGGCATCTTAGGCGGGGTTGGCTGCACAGGGCTCGTTTTAGCACCTTCCTGCTTTACGCTCCTCATAAGCGATTTGCTCTGCCTAACCGATAGTATGGCCAGGCTTAAACAGGTAATGAAAAACAGGATTGATAAAATAGTAGTGGTACGGGTTAAGAAAGTATTTGTTTTCGTCCCGAATACCGACTCTACCCCCGAAAGAGACTCAACCAAGCCGCTCCCCCTCCCCCTCTGGATTAATACCAGGCCGATTAACCCGCAACAGATAATCACGTGAATAACAATAACAAAAGTAATCATTTTTTTACCTCGCTCGCTTTTTTAATAATCGCAGAGAATGCCTCAACGGTTAAACTCGCCCCTCCAACCAGCGCGCCGTCAACGTCCGGCTGGGAGATGAGTGAAGTTGTGTTTTCCGGCTTAACGCTTCCGCCGTATTGTATCCTGATATTTGAGGCGGCATCCATGCCGTACATCTTCTTCAATAGCGACCTGATGTAGGCATGCGCCTCCTGCGCCTGTTCGGGGGTAGCGGTCCTGCCGGTGCCTATGGCCCAGACCGGCTCATATGCGACGATACATTTCAGGGCTTCATCTGAAGAGATATCCGCAAAGCCGTTCTTGATGTGGTCATCAAGAACGTTGAAGGTCTTCCCTGCCTCTCTCTCTGCCAAAGTTTCTCCTACGCAGATTATCGGGGTGAGGCCGTTTTTTAAAGCAGCTTTAATCTTCTTATTAACTGTTTCGTTGGTCTCAGCAAAATAAAGCCTGCGCTCGGAATGGCCTATAATTACAAAGGAGCATCCGGCATCTTTAAGCATCTTGCAGGAGACTTCTCCGGTAAAAGCCCCCTCCTCCTGCCAGTAAACGTCCTGCGCGCCTAACTGCAGTATAGAATCATTAGTAACTTCATAAACCTCGCTTAATGCGGTAAAGGGCGGGCAGAGGACTACCTCTGTTTTATCCGCGTCCAATTCAAAAAGCTGCCGTTTTAAACCGTTAGCCAATTCTATAGCCTCCGGTATGGTCTTGTACATCTTCCAGTTTCCGGCAATAATAGTCCTTCTCATTATTTCTCCGTCAACGCAGCTATACCGGGGAGAACCTTGCCTTCCAGAAGCTCCAGGCTTGCCCCTCCTCCGGTTGAAATATGCGTCATTTTATCTTCTAAGTTGAATTTTGCCACTGCCGCGGCAGTGTCTCCTCCTCCGATTATGGTAGTCGCCTTAAGCGTAGCAATAAACTTCCCTACCTCTTCTGTCCCCTTGCTAAAAGCGTCCATCTCAAAGATCCCCAGCGGGCCGTTCCAAACGATTGTTTTTGCTCCCCTTAGTTTATCTTTAAAAAGCGCTATTGTTTTAGGCCCGATATCCACGGCAATCTTGCCTTCAGGTATATTCTCGCCCACAACCGCAGTTTTAGCATCCGGGCTGATACTATCGACCACTAAGTGATCAACAGGCAGAATGATCTCCTTTTTAAGCCTTTCCGCATTCTTGAGTATTGAACTTGCTACCTCCAGCTTCTCTTTCTCAAGTTTCGAGTTTCCGATAGCTTTACCTTTGGCCTTTAAGAAGGTGTAACACATCCCTCCGCCGATTATGAAAGCGTCGCATTTGGAAAGGAGATTTTCAATCACGCCTATCTTGTCAGAAACCTTAGCGCCTCCTAATATGACCATAAATGGCTTCTCGGGGCTCTTAAGCAGGTTATCCAGGTATTCTATCTCTTTATCCAGCAGGAAGCCGGCGGCGGATTTAAGATAATGCGTTACTCCCTCGGTTGAAGCGTGCGCGCGGTGCGCGGTCCCAAAAGCGTCATTTACAAAGATATCCGCCAAAGAAGCCAGCTGCCTGGAAAATCCCGGATCATTTGCCTCTTCTTCGGGATGAAATCGCAAGTTTTCAAG
>DATJPP010000015.1:0-3419 GCA_035506355.1 Candidatus Margulisiibacteriota bacterium
GGAGTTTTACAGGATTATTACGTCAAAGTTAAATAACTCTCAAGGGGGATAAATGGAAATTAAAGCCAACGAAGTGTATACTACGCAGGAAGCACAGCAGTTGCTCAAGGTCAGCCCCAGTACGACGATGCGCCTGATCAAGAAAGGGATCATCAGGACAGCCAAGGTAGGTAAGCAGTATCGCATTATGGGCAAGGAACTGCTGCGGCTGCTTTCTCCTGAGCTTGAAGACAAGATAGGTAAAGCCTACAATAAGGGTAGACGCTGGCTGCACGAAGAGGATTAAAGGAAGAAAGAGCGGAATATGGAAAATAATGTCGCATATTATGGTTTGCCCAGTGAAGTAAAATTCTGTAAGAAATGTGTTATTTCTAATCAGCGCCCGAGTTCGGTCGTGGAATTCAAGAATAAGCCCACGGATAGAAAACCCACAATACAATTGAATGATGAGGGGGTCTGCAGCGCCTGCGTTTATGCGGAAATGAAAAACAATATCGATTGGGTGGAGAGAGAAAAAGAGCTTATAACCCTTTGCGATAAGTACCGTAGCCGAAGCGGGTATTATGATTGTTTAGTGCCTGGCAGCGGAGGGAAAGACAGTTCTTTTGCCGCGCACATCCTGAAATATAAATACGGAATGAATCCTCTTACTGTCACCTGGGCACCGCATATGTATACTCAGGTCGGCTGGCTTAATCTTCAAAGCTGGATCCATTCAGGGCTGGATAACATACTCTTTTCCCCGAATGGAAAGCTCCATCGGTTACTTACCAAGTTGGCCTTTGAGAATTTAGTCCATCCTTTTCAGCCTTTTATAATAGGTCAAAAATTGATCGCCCCGCGTTTCTCGGTATTATATGATATCCCGCTGATTTTCTATGGCGATAACCAGGCCGAGTACGGGAATAACATAGATGATAATTTTCGCCCAACAATGGACATCTCCTTCTTCATGCAGACAAAGAGGGAGATCAAAGATATATATTTGGGCGGTTGCTCGGCGGAGGAGCTTATTAATAAGTACAAGGTTGAGATCAAAGACCTCAATCCGTATCTGCCTGTTGGCGGAGATAGGATCAAGAAGGTTGGTACGCAGGTGCATTACCTTGGGTATTACTTAAGGTGGGACCCTCAGGAATGCTATTATTACGCCTCTGAAAATACAGGCTTTCAGGCCAACACCGAGCGGACAGAGGGGTCTTACTCAAAGTACAGCTCTATCGATGATAAGATAGATCCATTACATTATTATACGACCTATATAAAGTTTGGTATCGGCAGGGCTACCTATGATGCCTCTCAAGAAATACGCAACAATAAAATAACCAGAGAAGAGGGTGTTACTTTAGTCAGAAAATATGATTCAGAGTTTCCAGCCAAATATTTCAAAGAAATATTAGATTACATGGGAATTACGGAAGAAAGGTTCTGGGAGGTTATCAATAGGGCGCGCTCCCCGCATTTATGGAAAAAAGAAGAAGGGGGATGGAAACTAAAACACCAGGTATCTTAAGATGAGAGAGATTATTATCGCAGGAAGAAAGATTGGTGCCGGACATGCTCCTTTGGTGATTGCAGAAATAGGCATTAACCATAACGGCAGCGTAGATAAGGCGATGCAGATGGTAGATGATGCCTCCAAGGTCGGCTGTGAATGCGTTAAGCTGCAGACCCATGTTATTGAAGACGAAATGATCCCAAATGACGTTATCCCCGGCAATGCCAAAGAAACAATCTGGGAAATAATGAAAAGATGCGCTTTATCGGAGAAAGAAGAAAGGCGTATCAAGGAGTATGCGGAGTCTAAGGGGATGATATATTTAAGTACCCCATTTTCTCGCTCCGCTGCGATAAGGCTAGAGAAGATGAAGGTGGCCGCTTATAAAATTGGCTCCGGAGAATGCAATAATTATCCTTTAATAGAGCATATCGCCAATTACGGTAAGCCTATTATATTGAGTACGGGAATGAATGATATCCGCTCAATAAAAACCGCCGTATCTATTTTACGAAAAGCCAGGATCCCATATGCCCTTTTGCACTGTACGAGTATTTATCCCACGCCCTATAATAAAATACGGCTGGAAGCAATAAATGAATTGCGCTCTAATTTCAAAGATGCGGTCTTGGGTATATCCGACCACTCTTTAAGCATGTATCCATCCCTGGGGGCAGTTGCGTTAGGGGCGAGCATAATTGAACGCCACTTTACCTCCAGTAAATCATGGGAAGGCCCGGATATAGATATCTCCATGGATCCTCTTGAGCTTAAGGAATTAATCAATGGGAGCAGAATAATTTTTCAATCGTTAAAAGGGAGGAAGGCGATCCTAGACGAGGAACAGCCCACGATAGATTTTGCTTATGCCTGCGTTGTCGCAATACGCGATATACGCAAGGGGGAGAGGCTGGGCAGGGATAACATTTGGGTAAAAAGGCCGGGCACAGGGGAGATCAAGGCCGTTGATTACAATAAGGTCTTGTCTAAAAGTGCCAGGGTAGATATAAAGAATAACTCACAAATAAAATGGGAATGGTTAAGATGAAAAAACGAATATTATTTTTGACGGGTACCAGGGCGGATTTTGGCAAGCTTAAGCCATTGATGCTGGCTGTTGAAAATTCCTCAAATTTTGAATGTCTTGTTTTTGTAACCGGTATGCACCTTCTTTCAAAATACGGCTTGACAGTCGAAGAGGTCCAAAACGCTAAATTCAAAAATATCTATACTTACGTTAATCAGATGCACGGCGAGCCTATGGAGCTTATTTTAGCCAATACTATTAACGGATTATCCAGGTATGTCCATGAATATAGGCCAGATTTAATAGTTGTCCACGGGGACAGGGTAGAAGCCCTGGCCGGGGCGATTATAGGGGCTCTTTCAAACATATTGGTTGCGCATATAGAAGGAGGGGAGATATCCGGGACCGTGGATGAAATCATGCGTCATGCGGTATCTAAGCTTTCACATGTGCATTTTGTTGCCAATGAGGTCTCTGCTAACAGATTGATACAATTGGGCGAGGCCAGAGAGTCGATATATATAATTGGTTCGCCGGAGATCGACATAATGCTCTCGAATAAGCTCCCTAAAATCAAGAAGGTAAAACAACGCTACGGGATCAGCTTCGCCAGGTATGGAATTGTACTTTTTCACCCGGTTACTACTGAGGTTGTCCAGCAGCGTAAATATGCCCAGGAATTAGTCGCGGCTTTAATATCAAGTAAGCAAAACTTTGTAGTAATTTACCCTAATAATGACCTTGGTTCAGACGAGATATTCGATGCATATGGGGCGCTGAAAGATAGGCCCGGGTTTAAGATCTTGCCGTCAATGCGCTTTGAGTATTTCTTAAGCCTCTTAAAACATACGAGGATTATCGTTGGCAATTCTAGCGTTGGCATGAGGGAGGCCC
>DATJPP010000016.1:0-3297 GCA_035506355.1 Candidatus Margulisiibacteriota bacterium
CCCCCTTAAAAGATATCTGATTAAAGAACGGGGAATCCAGCTTTATCACCAGGGCACTTACACCTGCGTCGGAGACCAGGATATTGCTCCCCGCGCCTATAATTAAGATACGCAGCTTATATTTTTTCGCAAGCTTAATCAACGATTTCAATTCGCTGATATCCTTAGGCCTTGCAAAGAATTCCGCCGCTCCGCCGATCTTGAAAGTAGTGTGCTTTTTAAGCGGCTCGCCTCTTTTAACCCTCACCCTTAAGCCTTTTAGCCAATTCATCGCATACCCTAGTAATATCTCCCGCCCCCAAAGTGACCAGCAGGTCCCCGGGTTTCTTTATCTGCAAGAGATACTCAACTATCTCTTCTTTAGGCAGATAATCTATTTTTTTCCCTGGAGAGAGGCTCCTGATCCTTTCACAAAGTAACTTAGCCGTAATCCCTTCAATGGGACTTTCGCTCGCAGGGTAGATATCGGTAACTATCAGATTATCCGCATCCGCAAAGCTGGCAGAAAAATCATCCAGGAGTATTTTTGTCCTTGAATAACGGTGCGGCTGGAAGACTGCTATGGTCCTTTTAGAAGCAAAATTCTTCAGAGCGGATAGTGTCGCCATTATCTCGGTGGGATGATGCGCATAATCATCTATAAGCGTCAAACCTTTATCTTGGAATTTTACCTCCAGCCTCCTTCCCGCTCCTTTGTAATTAATGAGCGTCTTTTTTATGACCTCAAGTCCGATATCCAGTTCCAGGCCCATGGCGATTACGGAGAGCGCATTAGAGATATTATGCATCCCGCCTAAGGAAAGCTTAAACCTTGAAACTAATTTCCCGTTATAGAAACAGTCGAATTCCGAAGCCAGGCCGTTGAATTTTATATTCTTAGGATAAATACCGGAATTCTCTTTCAGGCCGAAGAGGATATACCTGTTGTGGTAATCCTTGACCAGGCCGATAAGGTTCGCGTCGTCGGCGCAACAAAATAGACAACCGCCCTCTTCGGTGCGCAGGATAAATTCCCTGAAAGCCTCTATCTCGACCTTGAATTCCTTATAATAATCCAGATGTTCCCGGTCTATATTTGTAATTATGGAATATTTGGGGCGGTAATACAGGAAAGATCCGTCAGACTCATCTGCCTCGGCCACAAAGAACTTACCTTTTCCTGAGCAGGCGTTAGTATCTATATTCTTCAAGATCCCGCCTATGGCTGCAGTGGGGCAGAGTCCTGCCTCCATCAACATGTAAGAGACCAGGGAGGTAGTAGTGGTCTTGCCATGGCTACCGGCAACGGTGATTACGCTCTTATCCCGCATTAATTCTGCCAATGCCTGAGCCCTCTTTATCAACCTAAGACCCCGCCTCTTCGCTTCCATAAATTCCGGGTTATCCTCCTTGATAGCGGAAGAATAAACAACCACCTCTGCGTCCTGGATATTCTTTGCATCGTGGCCGAGGTAGATCTTCGCGCCTGAATTTTTAAGCTCTTGGGTAATAGCGCCTTCTTTTAGGTCCGAGCCGCTTACTTTAACACCTGACTCGAGAAGCAGATGAGCGATACCGCTCATCCCTATCCCACCGATACCGATAAGATGATAATGCGTCATTTCTTAAGTTCTCTCTCCCAGGCACTATTCAATTCTGCCAGATTGCTGAAGGGATAGACCGAAGCGATCGCCCTCTCCAGGTTAGCCTTATCCCTTAAGTTTTGGCAGAAAAGTACAAATTGATCCTTCCCGAACTCCTTGATCAGAAAATTTACCAATGAGAACGACTCGGAGTAAAAAAGCTGGATTAAAGTAACGTCGCTAACCCTGGCCAAATTAAATCCGGAAAGGTCTTTAAGCGGGATAAAAGTTCCCTTCTCAAGCGCCTCTTTAAGCAGGGTATCAGTAAAAGGAGAATTTATTTTCTGCTCGTAAGATGCGACTCCCTCGTCAAGCCAGAGAGGCACGGCAGGGTTATGGAAACCCACGAATTCCCTGAATATGATGTGCCCCATTTCATGCGGGAGGGTCTCCTCCAGGAAATTACGGACACCGGGATAAGCATGGATCACCTTTGCTGCCATGATGGTACTCCCGCCGGACCAACTGGGCTGGGAAGTAGCGGCCTTATAGTCCGAGGCATCATCGTAGATATATATCTTGGCACGATTATCCCAAAGCCAGAAATTGTACCGATTAAAGCCGAGGCTTGCTGCTATCTCATTGTAATAGCCTTCCGCTTTATCCAAGATCCGGTCGATAAATTCCTTGGGCGCGTTCTTGTAATAAACGATAAAGTGCGTACTCTTGGCATCCTGCCAGGTGTCAGGATTCCACTTAGCCTTTTCCTGCGCAAGGGCAGGGAAGGAAAGGAAACAAAATATTATCAGGGAAAAAAGATACTTTTTCAATCTGGGCCCCTGACTCCGATTAAGGATAATGCCGTATCTGACAGCGAAGACGCAGCCTTAAGATGAGAAGAAAATTTATCGTATGCGCAGCTCATTCTACTGAGCTCACCTGGATTATTCATCAATTTCATCAAAATATCCCCTAAAGACTTGACGCTTAGCTCTTCTTCTTCCAGCACTATTGCTGAACCTGCATCAGAGAGCAGAGCCGAATTCGCCAGTTGATGACGATGGGCAAAGGGATAAGGGATAATTATCGCGGGTAAGCGGAAATTGACCAACTCTGAGATCGTAGCCGCTCCGGACCTGCAGATGGCCAGGTCAGAGGCACTATAAGCGTATTGCATCTGTTGAAAAAAATCCATAATCCTCACATCCAAACCGCAATCCTGATAAGATTCTTTAAGCATAGCATAATCTCCGGCACCCGAGAGATGGATTACCTGCAGCTTATTCTTATCCGGCATGGCCACTACGGTTTTAAAAAAGGCCATATTGATATTGTGGCTCCCCTGGCTCCCTCCTGTCACTAAGATAGTGAACCGTCCCTCTTTAAGCCTAAAAAAATCCAGGGCCGCTTTCTTATTTAAGGGCTTTAATTCTTGGCGCAAGGGATTTCCCGTCAATACTATCTTCTTCCCCTCCCTCCTGAGGAATTCAGTTGTCTTGGGGAAAGAGATGGCGATTTTATCCGCAAGTTTTACCATCAACCTGTTGGCCTTTCCAGGAATCACGTTCTGCTCATGGATAATAATCTTCATCCTGAAAAGCCAGGCAAAGAATACCATCGGCACAGAGGCAAGTGTACCAAAACCTACCACTATATCCGGACGGAATTCAAAGAGGATGAACAGGCTCTGCAGCGAACATTTAAGAAAGGCAAAACATCCCCCTACATTCCTTAA
>DATJPP010000017.1:0-8421 GCA_035506355.1 Candidatus Margulisiibacteriota bacterium
AACGGTTACCTGGGGATGGTGCGCCAGTGGCAGGAGCTCTTTTATAAACGCCGCTATTCTTACACCCCCATTACCAGCCCCGATTTCGTTAAGCTCGCCGAGAGCTACGGAGCGCTGGGGATAAGGGTGGAGAAGAAGGAAGAGGTGCGCCCGGCTATCGAGCGGGCGATTAAGACCGATAACGTGGTCTTCATCGATTTCCGCGTGGAAGAGGAAGAGAATGTTTTTCCGATGGTCCCGGCGGGAGAGGCGATCAATAAGATCATCGGCGGATTAGCGTAAATCAGGCAAATCCGATGTCTATAGAACAGAATTTAGAAGATCAGATCAGGGGCTTTGACAGGAAGGAATCGGAGTATCCGACGCAGAAAAGCCTCCAGTCGAACAAAGACTTAGGCTTGCTTTTCAGCCCGCGCAATATCATCCAGGGGATGCGGCTCTTGATGCCGGATATCTTCAGGCTTAACCGCCGGCAGGAGATATCTATACTTGAGGTAGGCTGCGGCTGCGCCGCGGATACGATAATCCTCTTAAGGATGGCGGGTTTTAGCGCCTCCATGGGGATAGACCTCTCCAGTAACCGGGTAGAATCAGGGAGGAAGATCGCCGCCAGCTTTAACATAGACCCGGAGTGTATCCAGAAGAAGAGTATCCAGGATTTTATCGCCCAGGGCGGTAGTTTCGACCTGGTCATCGGGCAGTGCATACTGCACCATTTTGTGAAATACGGGAGTTTCCTGGAGAGCATATCTTCGATACTCAAGCCCGGCGGAAGATTTATCTTTTATGAGCCGGCGATACACCCTTTCAGGTTCTTCAGCTTTCACTACGACTTCAGAAAGGGAGAGTTTATCCAGAATTCACCCTGCGAGGAGATATTCGTCAACCCTTTCAAGATAAAAAAGGCAGTCGCCAGGGCGGGTTTTAAGAACTGCCGGGTTTTCAGTAATTTTTATAATTATCGGCTGACTGCCGCATTTAAGGACGTGCCTTTGCTTAAATATGCAGGCCCATCCGTGTATATATACGGAGAGAAAAACTAAGACGGTGTTGATATGAGACATACGATTTCAGTGGTAGTGGAGAATAAGTTTGGCGTCTTGGCGCGCGTAGCCGGGTTATTCAGCGCCCGCGGATACAATATTGCCTCCCTTGCGGTTAGCGAGACGATGGATCCCGAGATTTCCTGTATGACCATTGTGGTGGACGCCAAGGATGAGAAAATATTGGAGCAGATCAACAAGCAGTTAAACAAGCTTATCGACGTGATCAGCGTGACCGATTTTACCAAGAAGGAGCATGTGGACCGCGAGCTGGTTTTGATCAAGGTCGGTTATTCGCTTAAGGATAAGTCTAAAATTGAAGGCCTGGTCAATAAATACGTAGCCAAGATCATACAGCATAAAGCGGATGCGGCGATTATCGAAGTAGTGGGGGAAGAGGTGCAGATTAAGCAGTTGCTGGAGGCCCTTGAGCAGTTTGGGATTAAAGAGTTGATCAAGACCGGCCGGGTGGCCATGGCTTACTAAAGGGAGGAGAATAGAGATGATCAAAGTTTACTATGAGCAGGACGCGGATCTGAGTTTATTAAAGGATAAGACAATTGCAATCATTGGTTATGGTATCCAGGGGCGCGGACAGGCCTTGTGCCTGCGTGATTCCGGGTGCCGGGTGGTAGTCTCGGAGATGGAAGGGACCCCGAATTTTGAACAGGCGAAGAAGGATGGATTCATCCCGGTGACTGCGGCAGAGGCAGCCAAGGCCGCGGATATCATCCAGATCTTGACCCAGGACCACGTGCAGGCTAAGGTTTATCAGGAGAGTATCAAGCCCAACCTTAAAAAAGGGAAGGCGCTCTGTTTTTCGCACGGGTTCAATATCCGTTTCAAACAGATCAAGCCCCCTAAGAACGTGGATGTTTTTATGGTCGCACCCAAAGGCCCGGGCGCTTTAGTGCGCCGTATGTATGAGGAGGGTAAGGGTGTACCTTCCCTCCTGGCGGTTTATCAGGATGCCAGCGGCGAGGCTAAACAGATAGGCCTGGCTTACGCCAAGGCAATCGGAGCCACCAAGGCCGGGGTCATTGAGACGACTTTTGAAGAAGAGACCGAAACTGACCTTTTCGGCGAACAGGCAGTCCTCTGCGGCGGAGTTACCGAGTTGATTACCGCAGGGTTTGATACGCTGGTCGGTGCAGGCTATCAGCCGGAGATCGCCTATTTTGAAGTCTTGCACGAGTTGAAATTGATTACCGACTTGATACAGGAGAGAGGGATCTCGGGTATGCGCCGCGGTGTCTCTAATACCGCCTGTTACGGGGATCTAAGCCGTGGCAAAAGGATCATTACCGAGCGCACCAGGAAAGAGATGCAGAAGATATTGAAAGAGATCAAGAGCGGAAAATTCGCTAAAGAATGGATTAAGGAAAACGAAGATGGCCGCCCGAATTTCAATAAGTTATTGAAAGCGGGAGACGAGCACCAGATAGAAAAGGTCGGCCAGCAGTTAAGGGAAATGATGCCATGGATGAAAAAATAATTATATTTGATACAACGTTAAGAGACGGCGAACAGGCACCGGGCGCCAGCCTCAACCCTACGGAGAAGCTGGAGATCGCTTATGCCCTTCGGGATTTGGGTGTCGACGTGATTGAAGCGGGCTTCCCGATTTCAAGCCCCGGAGATATGAGGTCGGTAAAACAGATTGCCAGGGCAGTCAAGGGGCCGGTGATCTGCGGTTTGGCACGTGCGGTTAAGGCCGATATTGATGCCGTGGCTGAAGGGGTAAAGCCCGCCCGGCGCGGACGCATCCACATCGTTTTGGCAACCTCCAAGATCCACATGCAGTATAAAATGAAAAAGGCCGAAGAGGAGATTATGCGTCTTGCGATAGAGAGCGTTAGATACGCGAAAAAATTAAGCGAGGATGTGGAGTTCTCGCCGGAGGACGCCACGCGCAGCGAGCGGGAATTCCTCTACCGGGTGCTGGAGGCGGTGATCAACGAAGGCGCCACTACCGTCAATATAGCCGATACTGTCGGTTACACTCAACCCGAAGAATATAACAGTCTGATACGCGGTATCAAGGAGAATATCCCCAATATAAACCGTGCAATCATCTCTACGCATTGCCATAATGATTTGGGGATGGCTGTAGCTAATTCGCTGGCGGCGGTTAAGGCCGGGGCGCGGCAGGTAGAATGTACTATAAACGGCATCGGCGAGCGGGCCGGGAACGCCTCCATGGAAGAGATCGTGATGAATATCAAGACCCGCCAGGATATCTTTAAGGGGATACAAACCAACATTGCGACCAACCAGATCTATAAGGTATCGCGGCTGGTGAGCAAGCTGACTACCATGGTAGTCGCTCCTAATAAGGCGGTTGTTGGCGGGAACGCCTTCCGGCATGAATCGGGGATCCATCAGGACGGGGTATTAAAGGAACGTTCCACTTACGAGATTATCAGGCCTGAAGACGTGGGTTTCGTCGGCACAGGGATCGTGCTGGGTAAACATTCCGGCAGACATGCATTAGCGGAGCGTCTGAAAGAGCTGGGTTTTGTCTTGAGCCCAGAACAACTGGACAGGATCAGCGAGCGTTTCAAGGTACTGGCCGATAAAAAGAAGAATATCTTTGATGATGACCTGATCTCCATCGTGGAAGATGAGATTAAAATAGTCAAGCCTGATTGGAGCCTGGGGAGCTTTGAAATAAACTCCGGTTCCAAGATTACCCCCAAGGCAAATGTTATCCTGAAACATAAGAATAAACTCTGCTCTGCCTCCTCATCCGGAGACGGCCCGGTGGATGCGGCTTTCAAGGCCATTGATAAGATTACCGGGGTCAAGGGAGAATTACAGGATTACCGCATCGAGGCAGTGACCAAGGGTAAGGATGCCTTAGGCGAGGTCAGTCTGAAACTGAAGGCCAAGGGCAAGGTCGTCACTGCCCGCGGCTCAAGTACCGATATCATCGAGTCATCGGTTAGGGCCTACATCAACGCCCTTAATAAAATAGAGAGCCTTTAAGAACTCGACTATCGTAAGAGGTAATGCCTACCAAAGCTATTTACGGAGTCTTGGGTTATCCGGTCAAACACAGCCTCTCTCCTCTGATGCATCAAGCGGCACTCGATCACTTTCATATCAACGCCGAATACAAATTCTTTGAAAAAACTCCGGAAGAACTTGATGACTTTATGGCGAAGCTGCGCGAAAATAATATACGCGGCTTCAATGTGACTATACCTTACAAAGAAAGGATTATGCAGTACATAGATGATTATAAGCAAAGAGATGCGAAATATCCTGACTACCGTAATGTTGTTCAAGGGATAGGGGCTGTTAATACAGTTATAGTCAAAGATGATGGAAAACTAGAAGGGCGCAATACTGATTACGATGGATTTTATAAACATCTCCTTGCACTGAGGATTAAGCCCGGGAATGTGGCAGTTATTGGGGCTGGTGGTGCATCTAGAGCTATTTGTTTTGCCTTAGCTTTAAAAGCGCCTAGCAAAAAGAAAGTCAGAGTTTACGACATAGATTCGAATAAGAGTCGGGACTTGATGGAAAACTTAAAGCGTTTTTTCCCCGAGATAGAATTTTTTGTGGCCAAGAGCATAGAAGACCTGCAAATAGAACAGAGCGAACTTTTAGTCAATGCTTCTCCGGTAGGGATGAAGAAGGATGATCCCTGTTTAGTGGAGGGCTCTTTATTAAACAAGAATGTTTTTGTTTATGATTTAATCTATAATCCCCCGGAGACGAAATTATTGCAACTGGCTAAGGCAAAAGGATGCCGTTACGTCAACGGCTTAGAGCTGCTTCTATACCAGGGGGCTAGCTCATTCAAACATTTTACCGGCAAAGAAGCGGATCTGGAGATTCTGAAGATAATGCGTAAGGCCCTAAAAGAAGGAGTGGAGAAGCTATGATCGGTAAATTTATCGCTTTTATCTTCGGCTCTATCGTGGGGAGTTTCTTAAATGTCTGCATCCACAGGATGCCTTTGGGTGAGTCGGTAGTCTGGCCCAGTTCGCACTGCCCGCACTGCAAGAAAAGGATACCCGCTTACGATAACGTCCCTTTCTTAAGTTATCTATTCTTGGGAGGGAGGTGCCGTTTCTGCAAGGGGAAGATCTCCTGGCGCTATCCGCTGGTAGAGTTATTGACCGGCCTTTCCTTTCTTTTCTTATTCTCTTACTATGGCCTTAACTATGAATTCTTCTTCTATATGGTCTTATCCTGCGCGCTGATCGTAGCTACATTCGTGGATATCAAGCACCGCATTATCCCCGATGAGGTCTCGGTAGGCGGGCTGATCATGGGCTTTATTTTAAGCGTTATCAAGGGAGTAAATATCTCTCCTTTTACTTTCAATTTCCGTCCGGCAGCCGCCTCTTTGCTGGGAATAATCGTCGGAGGAGCGGTAATTTACCTTTCCGGTTTTCTTTTTGACCTTGTTTACTTTAAGCTCCTTAAGCGTCCCCCGATACAGGGTGAGACCGAGTCTATGGGCGGGGGAGATGTGAAGTTATTGGCGATGATCGGAGCATTCCTGGGGTGGGAGAAAGCCCTGTTTACTTTCTTTCTGGCGCCTTTTCTAGGGTTAGCCATAGGCCTTTTCAATATGATCGCCAAAAAGGATCATACTATACCCTACGGCCCATTTCTCTCTATCGCTGCAGTGATCTCGCTCTTCTGGATGCATCCGATCTTGCGTCTGATATTTAACTACTAAAAGATGCCGCTCTCAAAGCCCTCCCAGCAATTGCCTGATTCAGCCAAAAGCGGGGTCTCTCTGGCCCTATTCTCCATATATTCTAAAGAAAGCCAGGGGATAGGGGATTTCTCCGACTTAAAATTAGCCATAGACTGGGTTGTCTCCTGCGGCAATTCTATCCTGCAGCTTCTGCCGATGAATGAGGTCGGCCCGGTCTTCTGCCCATATGACTCCTTAAGTTCTTTTGCGCTTGAGCCCAGTTATCTATCTTTCTCCTGGTTTCCTGCCGCGCGCGATAAAAATATCCAGGCAGCTTTAAAAAACCTGAGAAAATCCTTTCCCCTTCCCAGGGCCCGCCTGGATTATTCCCTAAGGAAGGAACGGCTGAAATTGCTGCGGCAGGTCTATGAATTGGATAAGGAGAAGAGCTCCGCTGTATTCTTCAATTTTCAATCGGAGAATTCTTATTGGCTCCCTGATTTTTGTCTTTATAAGGTGCTCAAAGAGATACACAATGCCCTTCCCTGGTATGAGTGGGAGGATAAATACCGCTCCCGCGATCCCCGCGTCCTCCTTGAGGTTAAAAACAGCTATGCCAAAGAACTTGATTTTCAGGCCTGGCTGCAGTGGAGGCTCTATGAACAGTTTAAGGTGGTCAGGGCTTATGCCAGAGTTAAGAATATCCTGCTTAAAGGGGATCAGCCCTTCCTGGTTTCGCGCGACAGCGCCGATGTCTGGCAGCACCCTGATTTTTTCAAGCTGGATTTTGCCGCCGGAGCGCCTCCAGATATGTATTGCGCCAAGGGGCAGCGCTGGGGGATGCCTACGCATAACTGGCATAATATTGAAGCTGATGGCTTCAGGTACCTGAAAGAGAAATTAAAATACGCCGGGAATTTCTACGATATCTTAAGGATAGACCATGTAGTGGGATTGTTCCGCATATGGAGTATACCTTATAATGAGCCCCTGGAGAATAAGGGGCTAAACGGGTTCTTTGACCCGCGCGATGAAAAAGAATGGGCGCAGCACGGCAGGAATATCCTTTCCGTATTACTTAATAATACCAGTATGCTTTTATGCGCCGAAGACCTGGGGGTCATCCCTAAAGCCTGCACCGCATCTTTGCAGGAATTCGCCATCCCCGGGAATGAGGTGCAGCGCTGGGTTAAAGAATGGAAGGTCAAACACGACTTCCTTGATTCCCAGGAATACCGCGCTATATCCGTGGCTATGCTCTCCACCCATGATACTACCAACTGGCCGGCCTGGTGGGAGAATGAAGCCGGGACAGTGGACGAGGATCTCTTTCAGAGAAAATGCCATGAGCGCCATATAAATTTCAGCGAAATAAAGAGTAGACTCTTTGACCCTGAACGCTCAAAACACGGCAGGCTGCGCTGGAAGGAAGAGATCGAGAGCATCGACAAGCTGCTTTGGAACTTAGGGGGGAAGAAAGAAGAGCTGCCTGAATTAATCGACCTGTACCAGAACAGCTTCCATGAGAAAGAGAAGCTCTGGAAACAGATGCAGCTTAAAGGCCCGATGCGCGAAAAAAGCGATAAGGATATCGTACGCGAGGCGCTGAAGATCACCTTGAATTCCAGCGCATTATTCTGCATCAATACTATCGTCGACTGGCTATATCTTGCGGATATCTTCAAGGGCGACCCCTATGAATACCGCATCAACACCCCCGGCATCATCAGTGATAAAAACTGGTCGCTGGTTATCCCTATATCACTCGATGAACTGCTTAAGCACAGGCTCAACCGCCAGATAAAAGAATTAGTCTTGGCTTCCGACAGAAGATAAGCAGCCAGATGCGCATTCCTCTAAAAAACATTTTATTAAATACCTCTCTGGTATTTATTTCTTTGCTATTTTTTATTTTTCTTTTTGAGCAGATTTTACAGTCCGGGTTCTTAAATATCCTGGACCCCTCAAGCACTATTTTGGCCGCGCGAAGATATAAAAGAATAGCCCGGGAGATAAACCTAAGGAATCGCGAGTTCTCAAATAAGAATCGCTTCGGGTTTAACGATAGGGAAAGGGAGGTCAATAAAAAGTCAGGATCCTACAGGATAGCCGTTGTGGGCGATTCTTATGTTTGGGGCGTGGGGTTGGCTTACGATGATATCTGGAGCCATAAGCTGGAGAACAGATTGGTTAAATATTCTGATAAATTAGAAGTATTGAGCTGGGGACGTCCTGGCTGGTCAACCCGCAATGAGTTTGATTTCCTGAAGGGCGAAGGAGTTAAATACGGTATAAACCTCTTGATAGTCAGCTTTTGTGTGAACGATCCCGATATGGGCGATTTTCGGGTAAAGTATTTTAGCCTGCGGGAACAGAAGGTCATTGCCCCCTTAAAAAGGTTCATTCCCACAGCACTAGAGTTCATGGACGGAGCCCTGGACTCTGTGATGGGGAGGTTTTCTAAGGACTGGGGGAACCGGAATTGGGTAGAAAAACTTTATACGGATGTAAATTTAGCAAAATACGACAACTTGCTGGCGGAGTTCTCAGATTTCTGCAATACCCGGCAGATCAGCCTTTTATTTGTCTTATTCCCGGATAATTACGACCCTTATTACGAAGCTAAATTCAAGAAGGTCAAGCCACTTTTAGAGAAGAACCATATTGAATACCTGGATTTATACCCTGTGGTAGCAAGGGATTTAAGCAAATACA
>DATJPP010000018.1:0-30097 GCA_035506355.1 Candidatus Margulisiibacteriota bacterium
TACTTTAAATTAATTAGAGCAGTAAGATAGCATAATTAGCCCTTGTTGTCCATAAGAAAGTTTAATGAGCACTCAGCAGCCTCTCCCTTACCAGGTTGCTTACTGTCTTTCCATCCGCCTGAGAACCTGTCTTGGCAGTGACTTCTTTCATGACCTTGCCCATATCCTTAATCCCGGCTGCCCCGGTA
Organism: Candidatus Margulisiibacteriota bacterium; assembly: GCA_035506355.1. Lineage (GTDB taxonomy): Bacteria > Omnitrophota > Gorgyraeia > Gygaellales > Profunditerraquicolaceae > DATJPP01. The sequence goes on from DATJPP010000018.1 coordinate 189, forward strand.
GCAATGATTACTTCCTCAATTATCTTCTTTATCTCTTCCTCCGGCAGTTCCGGTGGAAGGTAGCCTTTTAGTAGCGCGAGCTCCTTCCCCTCTTTATCCGCCAGATCCTGGCGGTTGCCTTTATTGAATTGCTCAATGGAATCCTGGCGTTCTTTTATCTGCTTCCTGATCACAGAAATTATCTCAGGGTCTTCCAATTTATTCTTCTTTTTGGCTATAGCGACATTATTAATCTCCGCGCGCAGAAAATTCAGAACAGAGCTCTTTAAGGCATCCCTCGCCTTCATTGCCTCTTTGTAATCATTCATAATCTTCTCTTCTAACATACCCTTCTCCTTATTTAGAAAATGAAACAACTCTTGAATTTATCCAGCCTGCCCTTGAGTTCTGCCTTATTCATCCTGCTCGTCTTTTCCAGACCAAAGCCTTCCACGTTAAAAGAAGCTGCGACTGTACCATAGGCAATTGCCCTCTTTAAGTCGGCTGCGTTACTCTTCCCCCTCCTTGCCAGATACCCCATAAAGGCGCCGGCAAAAGTATCTCCTGCTCCGGTGGGGTCAATTACTTGATCTACGGGATACGCCGGGAGCGCAAAGATGAATTTAGGGCTGTAAAATAGGACTCCGTGTTCGCCTTTTTTTATCAGAACCATATCCGGACCTAAAGACTTTAAATACCTGGCAGCCCTTATCAGATTATTCTCACCGGAAAGGCTTCTTGCTTCCTGATCGTTGGCCACGTAAATATTGACTTCCTTAAGCAGCCTTAAGAGCTCTTTACGCTTATTTTTTATCCAATAGTTCATACTATCCAGACCCACCAGCCGAGGGGAGCGCAGCCTCTTAAGCAGGGACCTCTGTATATCCGGGTCTACGTTGGCCAGGAATATGTTCTTAATCCTGCTCTCCCTATCCGAGATTACCGGCTTAAATACCGTAAGCACGCCCAGACAGGTATCCAGCGTAAGCGCAGTATTTAAATCTCCTTCGTATTTACCCTCCCACTTAAAAGTCTCTCCCCCGCTCCTGATAAGCGAAGTAAGTATAACCCCCTTATCCTCAAGGAATCTTATATGCCGGGGGGGGAAATCATTTCCTACTATGGCCGCAAGGTTTACCTGCGTAAACAAGCGGGCGGACATTGAGAAATGCACTGCCGAACCTCCGAGCAGGCGCTTGCGTTTGCCAAAAGGGGTCTCAACCGTATCCAAGGCCACAGTTCCTAAAACCAATATACTCATCTTACTATCCCTACCTGAACCTAAACCAAAAAGCCACGGCTATCAATATCCTATATATGCCAAACGGGATAAAAGTATGCTTCTGGATAAAGACCAGCAAAAACCGGATAGCTATCAGCGCAACCAGAAAGGAAACTATGAGACCGACAGCCAACGCTAAATATTGAGCGGTGGTGAAAGCCTGCGCGCTCTTTAAAAGATCCAAGGCCATAGCCGCGCACATAGTGGGTATGGCAAGCAAAAAAGAAAATTCCACGATCGTCTTGCGCTTCAGCCCAACGACAAGGCCTCCGACGATAGTCGCAGCAGAGCGGGAGACTCCCGGTATAATGGCCAGCGATTGAAAAAAACCTATGAGCAACGCCTGAGGATAGGAAATCTTTGATAATTCTTTGGCGGCATCCTCCTTCTCACGGTGGAAGAGCTCAAATAAGATAAGCACCCCACCTCCTATAAAAAGCGCCCAGAGGACTACCGTGCTGCTATTGAGCAAAAAGTGCTTGATGAACTTATACAGTAATGCTCCGATTATGGCTGTTGGCAGAAAAGCTGCCAGTAGCTTTTTCCAGATATCGAGCCCTCCGCGCAGTGTATTCCAATACATGGCTACCACCGCAAGTATTGCCCCGGATTGGATTGCGATCTCAAAGCTTTTCACGAATTCCGTCTGAGCAACTCCCAGATACCGGGCAGTAAGCATTAAATGCCCGGTGGAAGATACGGGCAGGAATTCCGTTATGCCTTCGACAATACCGAATATAATTGCCTGTGCTATATTCATATTTTGCCTCTCCTAATCAGCGTGTTCTTCCAAGAAACGCACCATCTCTGCTGCGAGAGGCGCGGCCAGGTTAAGAGATTTTCCTGTCAACGGATGCGTAAAATTTAACTCCTTTGCATGCAGGCATAATCTCTTTGCCCTGATTTTAAAATCGCGCCTGAAAGCGAATTTTCTTTCCCCCAACACAGGATGCCCTATATTTTTAAAATGTATCCTTATCTGGTTAGTCCTGCCGGTAAGCGGTTCTGCCTCAACTACCGCAAACTCTTTCCTCTGCTCGATAACCCGGTAATATGTTACTGCCGGTTTGCCTTCGATGCGGTAATTTATTTCACCTTCTCTTTCAACCGGCTTGCCCTGCAGAAAAGCGATGTATCTCTTTTTTACTTTTTGGCCGTGGAAGAGGCCCATCATCTTCTGCTGCACGGACTTTCCCTTGGCGTAAATAATCGCTCCCGAAGTTTCCTTGTCTAAACGGTGGCAGGGATGAAGGCGATACGGTAAGGCCCTGGCTTTCAGGTCTTCATTAAGAATGCTGGTTAAGGTACGCTTTTCTTTTTTGGGAGTCGGGATCACTAACAAACCTGATGGTTTATCCAGCGCCACTAACCACTCATCCTCGTAAAGCACGGGGATATTCATCCTAGACTATTTTAAGCATCCTGTCAATGGCAGTCCGTGCGCGCTCTCGGATATCATCAGAAACCCTTACTTCTTCCTTCATCTCTTCAAGGGACCAGAGAATCTTCTCCTGGGTAGTGCGCTTCATATTCGGGCAGACCGCGCGTTCAGAAGCAGGATAGAATTCCTTGCCGGGATTATCTTTTTTCAACCTGTAAATTATCCCGACCTCTGTCCCGATAATCATCTCTTTAGCGTCGGTCTCCTTGGCAAATTTGCCCATCTGGCTGGTGGAAAGCACGGCATCGGCTAAAGCCAGAACTTCAGGGATGCATTCGGGATGCGCTAAAACCTTGGCCCGCGGATGGAATTTCTTCTCTCTCTTTACATCTTCAGGGAGAATCTTGACGTGCGTAGGGCAGAATCCGTTCCAGGCGATGAGTTCTCTGCCTGTATGCTTAGAGACATAATCCGCAAGGTATTTATCCGGGATAAAAATAATCTCTTCCTTATCCTTTAAGGCATTGACCACTGCAACCGCATTTGTGGAAGTACAACAATAATCCAGTTCTGCCTTTACCTCGGCAGAGGTATTGACATAACCCACTGCCACGGCCCGGGGGTGTTCCTTTTTTAACTTCTTAAGGTCTAAAGCAGTAATCATATTGGCCATGGGGCATCCGGCATTGATATCAGGCATGATCACCGTCTTATCCGGGCAGAGTATGGAGGCAGTCTCGGCCATAAAATGCACGCCACAGAAAACGATCACCTTTGCCTCTGTCTTGGCGGCAATACGGCTCAACTCCAGCGAATCACCATGAAAATCCGCAACCTCCTGGACCTCTGCGAGCTGGTAATTGTGCGCCAGGATCACCGCTTGCCGTTCTTTTTTTAATTTTCTAATCTTAGCCTCTAAATCAAACTTGAATAATTTTCCGAGCATCAATCCAAGACCTTTCCTATAATACCGCCCCCTAAGACCCTATCTTTCTCGTAGAATACCGCTGATTGTCCGGGAGTAACGGCAAACTGGGGTTTAAGAAATTCGACTTTTAGCTGCTTCTTAAATGGCATGATATTTGCCATCGCTTCCTTATGATTATAGCGTATCCTAACCCCAAGGGCAATCCTCTTTTTTGGCGACGGCATGATAAAATGCGCCTCTTCAAGCACGAAACTCTTCTTATAGGCCTCCTTGATTTTGCCGACGATAACTTCGTTACTGCGGCAATCCAGGCGGGTTATGTATAAAGGATAGCCCCTGGCGATACCTAAACCTTCGCGCTGGCCTATGGTGTAAAAGGCAATACCCTTATGCGTCCCGAGAATTTCTCCTTGCGTATCCTTGATCAGCCCGGGCCTAAAATACCTGCTCATCCTTTCTTTGAGGAAGGCGCGGTAATCATTGTGCGGCAAGAAACATATATCCTGGCTGGCTGGTTTATCCGCTACGGGGAGCGAAAACTTCTCTGCCAGCCTTCTTACCTCAATCTTTGTGTATTCGCCTAGCGGGAAAATAGCATCTTTCAGTTCTCTCCGTCCCAGGCGGTATAAAAAATAGGACTGGTCTTTGGTCAGATCCCTGGCTTTCTTCAAGCAAAAATATTTGCTGCTTTTCTCTATACGCGCATAATGTCCGGTAGCCAGAAAGCGGGCCTTAAAGGCCCTGGCCTTTTGCAGCAGGAGACCGAATTTCAAGTACTGGTTGCACCTTACGCAAGGATTGGGGGTCCTGCCGCTAAGATATTGCCGGCAAAAATCATCTATTACGTAATCTTCAAGCGCCTTGCGCATATTCAGGGTGTAATGCGGTATATCCAATTTTTGACAGACCCGGCGCGCGTCTTCTGCCGCTTGCGCTCCACAGCAGGCAGGGCGGTTCCTGCCGGAGTCAGAGAGGGAAAAACACATGGTTATGCCGATAACCTCAAAACCTTTACCCTTTAAAAGGGCGGCGGCTACCGATGAATCCACTCCTCCGCTCATCGCCACAACTACGCGCTCATTCATCTTGAATTTAACTGACCTCGTCTATCCTTTTAAGATTATAATAACCCAGGACCTTCACCTTGGCCTTGGATTTAGCCACCAGCAACTCATGGAACTCCCCCATAAAACGCTTATGCGCTCTTTCGCTCTTCCATTCATAAACCGAAACGTACTGGTTCTTAAAAGATATTCTTTGCATGGTAAAATAGGCGATGAAACCTCCGTGTTTCCTTGCCTCCCTTGCCCACATCTTGGAATCAAGGCGGTAGTCGCGCACCTCTTTCGGCTTAATTTCAAACAAGACTGCGTGGATGAACATTATCCCCCCCTATTTAAGGTTTTATTTTTACCTCGACCATGCCGCGTACAGAATTACAGAGGTATACCTTATCGGCAGACTCAACTTCCTTTAAGCCTATCACCTTTTCTGTGACCAGCTTAGACTTAAGTAAATAAGCACGGAATATACCCGGCAATAATCCTGAAGAAAGCGCAGGCGTGTAATACTTGCCTCTTGATTGGATGATTATATTAGAAAAAGAACCCTCGGTAAACTCATTTCTGCTATTAAGAAACGCTACTTCATAGTAGCCCTTTCTCCGGTAATAGGCATATTCTGAATCATATAAAGCGCGGTTAGTGGTCTTATGATAAAGCCAGATCCCGGCAGGGTCTAATTTCTTTTTTGAAAGAATAACCAGCTTCTCCAGATGAGACGGGTCATCTTTAAGGAGAGAATACTCTACTCTGAACTTGCCATTTTTCCCCAACAAGAGTCTTATTTTATACCTTTCGTTTCCTAAGAACTTCTTCTCCGTGCATTTTAAAGAAGAAACGATCTCCCGGGGTTGAGAATAGAAATCAAAATATTCTGCGGAGCGGGCTATTCTACGCAAGTGTTCCTCCAGGAACCGGTACCCTTTTTCCCAGAGGATGGTCTCTATCAGGGAAAACTCCTTTGTTCTTTCAACGAGGAATTTGGCCTTGAGGGAACACTCCTGGAATTCCTTATTTGGCAGGGAATCTATAACTATCCCCGAACCTACCCCCATCTCCGCTTTATTTCCGGAAAGAGATATGGTCCTGATGGGCAAGTTGAATACTGCCCTGCCTTGAGGCCTGATTATCCCTAAGGCCCCGCAATAGACTTTCCTATACCCACGCTCTAATTCCCGTATAATGCGCATAGAGCTTATCTTGGGGGCACCAGTGACCGAGCCCCCCGGGAAAATGCTTCTGAAGATATCAAGGTAAGTCGTGCCCTTTCTTAAGGTCCCTTTCACTGTAGAAGTAAGCTGAAATAAAGTATTATATTTCTCAACGGAAAAAAGCCCGGCCGTCCTGATACTGGAGACCCGGCAAACCCTCCCCAAATCATTGCGGATTAAGTCTACGATCATCAGGTTTTCTGCCGTATCCTTAACGCTTCTTTTAAGCTGTGCTATCTGTTCTTTATCCTCTTCGATATCCCTCCCCCTTGCGATAGTGCCCTTTATTGGTCTTGAATATATCCTCTCTTTATCCTTCCTGAAATATAACTCGGGTGACAAAGAAATAACATAGTCGTCCTTAAATTTGCAAAATGATCCATAAGGCGTGTTCTGATTAAGCTTTAAATCCTGATAGAGCGATAAGGGAGAGCCGGAGAGATCAAACTGGTATTTACCTGTAAAATTGACTTGGTAGGTCGAGCCTTTGCGTATATAGCTCTTTATCCTGGCTAATTTCCTAAGGTAGAGGGGTCTCGTAAAATTAAGGCGCAGGTTATCCAGACGGTATTGCCTACCGGACCATTCGCCCTTAGCGAAAAGCCCGGGCAATTTAATATCCGTTCTTCCGGTCTTGTGGTTGAAGGTCACCGCCCTGTCAAAGACGCACAACCGGATTAAGGGAGAGGGGTAAGATGCCGGGAGATTAAAAATCCCTTTCTCAAAATAATATCCTAATTCATAGGCAAAATATCCGGCAATATAATACTTCAGCGAGTATTTCTCTATTTTTTCAAAAGCCTCTTCCACGCGGCAGAAATTCCTGACTTCAATTATATCAATAGGTTTTGAGAAAATAAAGCTCTTGTAATTCTCTCTGTCATAGAGGCTGCTCTCAAAAAGCAGGAAATACTCCTGTTTTTTTATATACTCCGGGTTGAGAGCAGGCAATTCAAGATGTCTTTTAACCATATTGCTTTGGCGCTTCTTTCTTACCATTCAAACCTAAGACCGGACTTAACCCACCTGCCTGGCTGGAGGACCCCCCCTACTTCAGAATATTCCGTATTGCTGAAATTGTCAATTCTTAAGAAGGGCTCAAAACTAAATGACCGTCTTATTACCTTTCTTGAAATACAGAGGTTTCCTACAAAATATGTCTCACCGTAATGCCTTTGATTATAACTTAATTCCCAACTTAGTTTATTCCCCCAAAAGGAGGAATCGATATCCATGACAAGGTGGTCCCTGAGTATATCCAGGGCGTATTTAGATAAGAAACCTGTTTCTTCCCTGACTAAGGTATTATGCGCATAAGAGAAGGAAAGCTTATCCAGGGTTACCCCCTTTAAATGGAATGCCGGATAAAATCCGGAACTAAATTCTATACCTCGGATATCCGTTCTCCCCAGGTTAGTTGCCTGCCAGCGTTCATTGCTTGATGCGCGCGTCCAGTCTATTAAATTTCTTCCTCTCCTGTAGAAAAAATCTATGCTTAAATCCACCTGTTCCTGCCTTAAGGCAATACCCAACCCTGCATTCTCGGACTCTTCTATCCCAAGCCCGGGGTTCCCCTGGTTCCCTGCATCCGAATAATACAGTTCGGTAAAGCTCGGAAGCCTGAAGGCATACGCCAGGGATGATTTTACCTGAAGCATATTATTTAAAAGATAACCCAAACCGATATTCCAGGAAGGCTGAAGGCCCCATTTCCGGAAATTATCTACCCTTGAGTTTATATTGACATTGAACCTTTCCCCAAAATCAGGCAGAAGTCCTGCTTTTAAACCTTCCTGCAGGCGCGAATGTTTCCCCAGATTCGTAGAATTGATCTCTTCTTCGGTAAGAGATAGCCCTAGGGATAAATCCCCTGCTCTTAAGGGAAAGGCAAAATCGGAATTTAATCCGTATACATAGGTGGTATGGTAATTAACCGAAACGGGATTATTCCTGTCCAGGATGAATTTATCTTCGTGCCGGCGCAGGTAAAGGCTGTTCTCGCAAGAGCCATCTTCTTTTTTTACGGAGAGCCCGGTTTTAAAGAGGAGCGTTCTGGTATGCTCCTCCTCCGCGGGGAAGAGGTTGGAATAAAAGCTGTCTGCGCCAAAATCATTTTTTTGAAAAGAGAGAAGGGTATTAAGGCCCAAGCCCCCCTCATCCTTGCCCAGGAATAAGGAGGTAGTGCTAGAATCAAAATCCGTATTGGAGGTACCTCCGTTGGAGGATTTATGAGCGTAGGAAAACCTGCCGAAATATTCTTTGTGCGGCAAGCTTAAAGAGAGGCCTTCGCTGAATAAGGCATGTTCGCCGAAAGCGCTGCTTAGGCTGAATTTCCTGGTATCGGCCTTCCTGGTAATGATATTTACGCTTCCGGCAAAGGCCCCGGAGCCGTAAAGGGATGTTGCGCCTTCTTTTGTAACCTCAATCTTTTCTATATCCGCAGGAGTTAAGGGTATATCCAGGTTATAATGCCCGCTCTGGGGGTCGTTAATCTTTAATCCATCCAGTAACACGGCAACCTGTTCAAAGGTCGAGCCTCTTAAGGAGATATCGGACTGCATACCCACAGCTCCCCGGGTGCGCAGGTCCAGACCGGCTATATTATCCAATTCTTCGCTAAAGGCTAATATGCCGCTGCCTTCCAAATCTTTGCGGCTGATACCTCCGGATGCCCTGTTGCTCTCGTTCTTCACTACGATCCTCTCCAGAGAGAAGGGCTCGGAGAAACAGGTGCCCGGCAGAATCAAGAGTAAGATGAATGTAATCAACCACATGGTATTTCCGGCAATAAAAAACCCGACATCTAATTATATAGTTGCCGGGTTAATTGTCAACCAAATTGAAATTATAAGTTTACATTTCTGCCTTAACGGCAGTGCACTACATCCCCCGCCATAACCTTTGCGGTCAAACCTGAATCCTTCCTTACCAAGAGCCCTCCGTCAGTGTCGATATCCACGGCCTCCCCTTCCACCTCCTGTTTCTGACAGCAGACCCTGATCCTCCTGCCTAAGGTAATACTGTATTCCCGCCATCCTTTGAGGACCTGTTCCTCCCCCTTCTCCAGTGACAGATAGTTTTCTTCAATCTTACGCAGTATCTCCTGCAGCAGAGGGACGCGGCTTAAATGCTCCTTCTTATGCTCCTTGAGGGATGTTGCCGAGGGCGGAAGCGACTTTTTATCGTTATTTACGTTGAGACCAAGGCCGATGACCACAAAATTTATCTTATCCGTCTCGGCATTAAGCTCGGTCAATATACCACCCAGCTTCTTATCTTTAAGTAAAATATCGTTGGGCCATTTTATCTTTGCCTCCATTGAAAGCGTCGAGCCAATAGCCTCGCAGGTACTCACTGCGGCAAGCAGGGTAAGTATGGACGCCTGGGCGGGGAGCATCTTTGGTTTTAAGATCAGGGATAAATATATCCCCTTGTGCTTCGCAGATACCCAGCTCCTACCAATCCTCCCCCTCCCCCTGGTCTGTTGTTCGGATAAGACTAGGGTTCCTTCGGGAGCGCCTTTCAACCCCAGCTCCCAGGCGGTATCCATGGTCGAAGGTAGGGATTCAAAATAATATATCTTCTTCCCGATGAATTTGGTTCCTAATCCGTGGGCTACTTCAAAATCAAAGAGCCTATCCGCCGAAGAGATAAGCTGGTAACCCAGATGCGGAACGGCGATTATCTCATACCCTTTTTCTTTAAGCTCCTGGATATGTTTCCATAAGGCCTGCCTGCTTATGTCGAGTTTCTGGCTAAGCTGGTCTCCGGAAATATAGCCTTCTTTGCGCTTCAATAAATCCAGAATCTTATCCTGCATCTTTATTTCTTTTCGTAAAGGGGAGACATGGCGCGCAGCCTCTCGGTTACCTGAGGCAAATGTTCCAAAAGGGAATCGATATCCTCGGGTTTAGTCCACCTGCCCATAGTTATCCTTATTGAGCCATGGGCAAGTTCATGCGTGAGGCCGGTAGCCAAAAGGACATGCGAAGGCTCCAAAGATGAAGAGGTGCAGGCGGAGCCGGTAGAAACGGCAATCCCTGCCATATCCAGGCTTAAAAGGATGGATTCTCCTTCGATGTATTTTATGGAAAAATTAACATTATTTGGCAATCTCTTGGTAGGGTGACCGTTAAGATGAATCTCGGGGATCCTTTCGGGGAGTTCTCTGATTAATCTATCGCGCAGAACGCCTTGGAATTTCGCCTCTTCTGCCATTTTACCCCTGCACAATTCGACAGCCTTACCCAAACCTACTATCCCGGGAGTATTATGCGTTGAGGCCCTCCGGTTATTCTCCTGATCTCCTCCGTGCATGAGCCTCTCAAGGCGTACTCCCTTGCGTACATAGAGAGCGCCTACACCCTTAGGCCCGTAGAACTTATGCGCGGAGAGCGATAACAAATCTACGTTCAAGTCATCCACATCGATAGGTATATGTCCGACGGTCTGCACCGCATCAGTGTGAAAATAAATCCCCTTCTCCCTGGCAATGTTACCGATCTCTTTAATCGGCTGTATTGTGCCTATTTCGTTATTGGCGTGCATAACACTGATCAATACGGTCTTATCGGTGATCGCCCTCTTTATATCGTCGGCAGAGACTAGTCCATATTTATCTACTCCCACGAAAGTCACCTTAAAGCCGTTTTTCTCCAGATATTTGCACGGCTCACTGATAGCATGATGCTCAATGGCGGTAGTAATGATGTGGTTACCTTTCTGCTGCATTATCTGGGCAACGCCTTTTATCGCCAGGTTATCCGATTCTGTGCCGCCGGATGTAAATATTATCTCCTGCGGCTTGGCCCCCAGGAAATTTGCTACAGAATCCCGGCTATCCTCAACCGCTCCTTTGGCTTCCTGCCCAAAGGCGTGCAGGCTTGAGGCATTACCGAACCTTTCGAAGAAATACGGCTCCATCGCCTTGAGCACCTCGGGGTCGCAGGGCGCAGTCGCCGCATAATCCAGATATATATTTTTCATCTGATCACCTCATTTATACTCCCGCTGCGGAAACCTTCCAGATCCAGCGTCACATAATTATAGCCTAATTTTTTCATTTTGTCGACAACCTGCTCTCTAAACTTCAGAAAAAGCGGGATTTCTTCTTTCAAAACCTCTATCCGGCATAGCGCTTGATAATCCCTGACTCTAGCCTGCATAAAACCTAGTTTCCCTAGGAGGGACTCTGCCTCTTCAATGCGCCTCAAGAGCCTTAAAGTTATCTTCCTGCCGTAGGGCACCCTGGAGGCAAGGCAGGCCTGGCTTGCCTTATTCCAGGTCAACAACCCTAATTTCTTGCTAAGTTTCCGTATATCTTCCTTGCTAAGAAGGGCCTCTTTAAGCGGCGAGCGCACTTTCAGTTCGTTTAAGGCCCTTCTACCCGGGCGGTAATCAGAATCATCTGAAATATTGCTGGCATCTACGACCACCTTAAGGCCTTCCCGGGAAGCAATTTTCTTTAGTTTCTTAAAGAGTCCTAACTTACAAAAATAACAGCGTTCAATTGGATTTGAGGTAAACCTTCTGTCTTTCAGCTCCTGCGTATTAACCACCCTGTGCCTGACCTTTAAACCCTGCGTAATGCTCCGTGAGAAAACCAGCTCTTTCTTCGGATAGGTGGCCGAATTAGCGGTCACGGCGAGCAACTTCTCCCTGGGCAATACCAGCGATGCCACCTTTAAAAGAAAGGTGCTGTCTAGCCCGCCTGAGAATGCCACAAGGCAGGAGCCGTAACCGGAAATTATTTTCTTGAGACTCGATATTTTTTGCTCCGGAGTCATCTTCTAAAAATGCACTTCCATGGCCCGGGTGGGACAGATCTTCACGCAGAGTTCGCAGGCAATGCATTTGTTATCGTAAAAATGAACCTTGCGGGTATGCTGATCGACCACCAGGGCATTAGTAGGGCATATAGGAACACAAACACCGCAATCAGTACATTTGCTCTCATTGCGTATTACATCCTGGCTTAAGGGCTGAATCCTCACCCCGCAGGACTGTAGATAATCTATCCCTTTGTTAAAATTATCGTCTTTCCCCTTAAGCTCAAGGACCATCAGCCCTTCTTCCTGGGGCGTGACATAAGCCTTAAGTATATTGAACTGCAGGTCATACTCCTTGACCAACTTATAGACTATAGGCTGGTCTACCAGGCGGTTGGGAAAATGCAAAACTATTCTTTTTGAGGTCATCTTACTTTCTCCCTAACTAATTGGCCTTTCTTTTAACGGCTTAAAAGTATACCCGGAATCTGCTCCAGGGAGGCTTGCGACTGCTTCCGTGAGCAGAAATTCTCCCTTTTTAATCCAGGCCTTAAGCTCTTCGGCAATCTCACGCGCTTTGGAATAACTGGAGAGGTTACCCGTCGGAACATCCTTCCCCTGCACTGAAACCTTGCCGGTCTTTAGTTGCGCGTAATTAGCTTCCCCCAGAGAACCGGGGACGCATTGAGGATAATTTGCGCTGTAATCTACTATCTGCGTATACAATTCCTCGTCTCTTGCCGCGGCATTTTTGAGGATCTCTTCATCCAGTATCGGTATGGGGACTCCTATCCCCACAATCAGGGTTACTCCATAACCAAGCATGCTCGTCCCCACCAACCATTCCGCCCTCATCTGTTTTAGGTCCCCGATCACTGCCAATGTCCCTGCGGGAGCCTGCGGGACTCCATTAGGCTTCCTGGGCACCGAAGGATTGTGCTGGGTGCCTTGCCAGGCAACATAGCCAACGCCGCCTCCCAGGAATATCTTCGTACCAATACCTATGGTCTTAAGGTAAGGGTCTTTCAAAAGCGGTGAAAGCTGTCCGGCAGAACAGTAATTGGCATTACCTAATTTCGGCTTCAACGCGCCCATATAAGTATAGATCATCTTATCAGAGAGGTTCACCGCGATATTGTAATTCTGATAGCAATTACGGATATTAAATAAGACTGCCTCGTTCATACCCTGCAGATTAACCCAGCTCTCCAGTTTCTTTCTGGGATAGCAGTCCGTCCCGTAAGCGGTCGCTTCCAAGCGTATATCCTTACCTGCCACGAGTTCCTGGATCACGTGTGCCCCGCCGTATTTAAACTCGCCCGGATAAACCTTATTCCGGGGGTCATCATCCGGTATGGCGGTGGCACCCAGGTAAATATCCACTGCCGCAAACCCGGTATAAACAGGCACATCATTAAGCTTGCAGACGCCGCCTCCAAGTTTTATCCTGGGCTTGGAATGGCCGATATTAAAATATGCGCCCGATGAACACATCGGGCCGAAGGTCCCGGTAGTAACCACATCTATCTCTTCCGCCGCCTTCTTGCTCCCCTTCTTATTTACCAGGTCAATTACTTCCTCGGCAGTCACTACCACTGCCTGACCCTTTTTTATCTTTTCATTTATCTCTTTTATGCTTTTCATTAATTTAACACCCCCCTTACTATAACGCAACTACCTCTTTAACCTCCGGGATTTCCTGTTTTAGGATCCTTTCAATACCCATCTTAAGGGTCATTGAGCTCATCGGGCAACATCCGCAGGTACCGGTAAGTTTCAGCTTTACCACTCCCTCTTTGGTTACATCTACTAATTCCACGTTTCCGCCGTCAGCGGCAAGCATCGGACGTACCTTCTCCAAAGCCTTCTCAACCTTCTCTCTCATTTTCTTCTCCTCTCATTTTTTGGCGAATAATTCCGTGCTAAGGTATCGTTCGCCGGTGTCAGGAAATATAACTACAATAAGCTTACCTCTATTCTCAACCCGCCTGGCCACTTCCAGGGCAGCATATGCGGCAGCCCCTGAAGATATCCCTACCAGTATTCCCTCTTCCCTGGCCAGCCTTGCGGAAGAGGAAGCGGCATCTTCATTGGAAACCTGGATTATTTCGTCAATGATACTTCTGTTCAAGACCTCGGGTACGAACCCCGCGCCTATCCCCTGGATCTTATGCGGCCCGGGCTTGCCTCCGGATAAAACCGGAGAATCTTTGGGCTCAACTGCTACGGCCTTGAAAGAAGGTTTCTTTTTCTTGATAACCTCTGCTATACCTGTAATTGTACCGCCTGTCCCTACCCCTGCGACCAGAATATCCACTTTCCCCTCGGTATCATCCCAAATTTCATTTGCTGTGGTAAACCTGTGCACCTGCGGATTTGCAGGGTTCTTAAATTGCTGTAGTATAAGATAGCGCTGATCGGCGCTCGCCAGATCTTCGGCTTTCTTTACCGCGCCTCTCATCCCCTCTGTCCCGGGAGTAAGGAGTATCTGGGCGCCCAATGCCGATAAAAGCTGCCTGCGCTCGATACTCATCGTCTCAGGCATGGTCAAGACCAGTTTATAACCCTTCACCGCGCAGACAAAGGCTAATGCTATACCGGTATTCCCCGAGGTCGGCTCTATGATAATGGTATCCTTTTTGATCTTTCCCTGCGCCTCCGCTGCCTCGATCATAGCCAGCCCAATCCTGTCTTTTACCGAAGAACAGGGGTTAAAAAACTCCAGCTTAGCGTAGATATCAGCCTGGCAACCGCCGGTTATCCTGTTAAGCTGCACCAGGGGGGTATTTCCGATAAGCCGAGTAATATCTTTAGCAACTTTCATTGTTTACGCCCTCCTTAAATGAAATAAGCCAACGCCTGCTCACCGGAATTAACCTGGGAAGCCAACTCTTCAAAAGTTACGTTATCAATTATATCGGATGTCGCCTGAGATACCCTCTGCCACATCTTCTTGAACACGCACTTATTGATCTCCTTACAATTAGAATAACCTTCCTTCACGCATGAAATTGGTTCTAGAGGGCCATCGATATATCTTACTACCTCTCCTACGGTTATTTTGTCGGGGGTTCTGGATAACATATAACCGCCGATATTACCGCGCCTGCTTTCGATAAAGCCACCTTTTCTCAAATCCAAAAGGACTTGTTCCAGGAATTTTACAGGCGCATCTATACGCTGAGCCAAATCGTGGCCTGTAACTAATTCCTGGTTGTAATGAAGCGCTAAGTCTAAAACAGCCTTCAATGCGTAATCGCCTTTAAATGTAATCTTCATTCTAACACCCTAATCCTATTATCTCTATTGACAAAGTAGAGTATAGCTGAAAAAAATAGTTTGTCAAGTGATTCTTAAGAAATTATTTCTCTGAAAATCAAGGCTTTCTTGGGGCAGATAGAAACACATAGGCCGCACTTAAGGCAATCCCTCTCTTTTACCAACTCTATCCCCTTACCTTTATAAAGGTAAGGCTTAAGTTGCACGGGGCAAACTTTGGCGCACAATTTGCATCCAATACAAAGTTCAGAATTTATCTTAAGGGGGTTTTTATTTTTCCCTGTCAGGTTTACCAGTGTCCCTATCGGGCAAATCATGCACCAGGAGCGCTGATGGAATATCACTGCCAGGAGTACTCCTGTAATGGTAGTAATGGTAAGGAGGGTAACAAAAAATGCACCCATCTTATGGGGGCTAGGCCAACTCCTTTCTAAATTATAGGCCATCACCAGCATAAGAAAAGTAAGAATAGTCAGCCTAAAATATATGTTTCTAAAAATAGCGGGGATCTTTTTCTTAAGGCTGACCTTGCGGAGTAAGGCGTCATAGAAACTACCTCTGGGGCAATACCAGTCGCACCATTTACGGCCCCGCCCTAGGCCTATGACTATTCCTAAAAGCATGCAAAAAGGGATAAAGTACCCCAAGAGGGGATATTGCCAGCCCAAAATTAGTATCAAAATGAAACCTATAGACATGAGAAGCTGCCTGAATAGCCTCTTCTGCTGCCGAAGCTTGTATTCTTCCATAGTTAAAATTTATGTTCTGCCAGATAACGGAAGGCGCTGAGCGCGGCTTTTGAACCTTCACCGGCGGCGATGATGATCTGTTTCTCCGGGACATCGGTTACGTCTCCGGCGGCAAATATCCCCGCGATATTGGTCTCATTACGGCAATTGATCTTAATCTCCCCCAGGCTATTCTTTTCTATCTGCGGGGCAAAGCCGGAATTAGGCTCAAGGCCTATTTCCACGAATACCCCTTTAACGGCAAGCGTCTCATCCCTGCCTTCCCTTTTTATCATGATACCATTTACCATTTTCTCACCCAGGATAGCCTTTACTCGACTGTTATTTAAGATAACGACATTTTTGGCCTCTTCTATTTTCTCGCGCATAACCGCATCCCCGCGCAAGCTAGCGGTATCGTTAATTAAATATACCTTCCCGGCTATACGCATCAGTTGCATGACCGCATCCAGCGCGGAGTTCCCTCCTCCGATAACCGCTATATCCTTAGAGGCGAAAAGCGGACCGTCACAGGTCGCGCAATAAGTAAGCCCCCTGTTTTTGTATTCCTTTTCTCCCGGGACATTCAATTCCCGCGCCTTTTTACCGGAGGCGATAATTACTGTCCTTGCCCCATACTCACCCTTATCAGTGGTAACGCTTACGGTCTCCTTAGATTTTTTTATCTCAATAACTACCTCACTCTCTCTTACCTGTATACCGTACTTGCGCATGTGCTCTTCAAATTTGGCGGCTAACTCTAGGCCTGTGATAAACTGATAGCCCGTATAATTCTCTACATCGCCGCTTAAGGCGGCTTGACCACCGATATCCTTGCTGATGACCAGAAGGTCGAGTTTCTTCCTGGCGGCATAGACTCCGGCGGTAATACCGGCAGGTCCGGCACCGATAATAATCAGGTCTGTCATCTTCTCTTCTAAATTCCCAGGGTTTCTTTTATTTTGCCTCTGTCAAAACCTACGATGATTACTCCTTCAATATCTACGACCGGGACTCCCATCTGCCCGGATTTTTTGATCATCTCTTCGGCAGCAACCTGGTTGGTAGATACGTCAAATTCTTCAAAGGTTACGTTGCTCTCCTTTAAGAATTGCTTTGTACGGATACACCACGGACAAGTGGGCGTGCTGTAAACCTTGACATTCTTCATAGCTTATCCTCTCTTTTTAAATTTATAAAGTCGATTTTAAGTCCACTAACTGCCGGAGATGCCCCTGTTCCTGCGCGATTAATTGGTCAACCAGCCTGTGGTCATCCTGCGGCACAAAACGCATCATCCCCTCATAGAATATAATCGAATCTTTTTCAAAACCTATGGCCAGATCCACGGTCTCCTTGTCGCTTTTGACTTTCGCAGCGATTTCTTTACCCTTATCCTTTTGGGTAAAGACCTGTTCGCTGGAAAGCGCCCTCATATAAGCCAGGTACTCGCCGGGGTAAGACTCCGCGGGCTCGTAGGCATTTACCGAGGCCAATATTTTCTTAAATACCTCGATATGTTTCTCTTCTTCAAGCGCCAGATATTTGAATAATTTCCGCAACTTCTCATTAGAGGAGCTCTTGAGGCAGGAATCATAGAAATCCCTCCCGTTTTTTTCGATCTCTATCCCCAATTCCACTATTTCGCTTCCAGAAAATATATTACCCATTTTTATCTTTCTCCTTTAATATGTCCGGGGGTCAGGTCGATGACTTCTTCTGCCTGCATTTGGATAAGATATTCCGGGCGGGGCAGGAGCGCTTCCGGATGGTGCGGATGCCCCTTTTCTTCGCGCATATTCCTGATCACCCTGCTGGTCAGCCTGCCGGCAATCCTATCCTCCCAGGATTTAATGAGTGATTCTTTCATCTCTTTTTTAAAAACCAGCCTGGCTTTCCCCTTCAGGCTATAACCGATAAACTTATGCTCATCTACGGCAGTAATGCTGATACGAGGATTATCGGAGAGGTTAGCAAAGGTAAGACCCTTATATAGGTCGAAAAGATAAATGGCGCCTTCCCTGTCTATCTCAACTATCCCCTTACAGGCATTGTGGGGAAACCCCTTCTTGTCTATGGTAGATACGATGACGTATCCCTGGCCCTGGAAAAAGTTCACTACTCCTTCGGTTAATCTCATCGCCTTTGCCCTAACGGGTCATTTCATTTATTTTATCTTCGATCATCTTCCTATGCCTCTCTTCTTCGTTGACCAGGAATTCCAGGAGATCTTTTATCGCCTGGTGCTTCAAACTTAACCTGGTGTACAACTCGATGGAAGCATTCTCTTTGGAAAGCGCTATCTTTAAAGCGTCTACCGGACCCATCATTTACCTCCTTTGATAATTTCGGCGAATTTCTTTCCGTATTCATAACAGCTTTTTAGCTCTGCTTCATCGGGGGCATATTTCACCGATAAGCCCGGCAGAGAAGGTTCAATCCCTGCTTCTTTTAAGACCCCTTCGATCTCTTTTACCGCTCCTCCTGCCCAGCCATAAGAACCGAAGGCAGAAACAACCCTGTTCTTCGGGCGCAGCCCTTTTACAAACTCCAGGAAACCGGCTAGATTCGGGAGCATGTCGTTATCGTGGGTAGAGGAACCAAAGAGAAAAGCCCTTGCCTCAAGCATCTCTTTGATTATTTCGGTGCGGTCAGACTCAGCCACATTAAAAAGCTTAACGCTCACTTTATTGGAAGATAGGCCCTCTGCTATCTTTCTGGCCATCTTCTCCGTAGCACCCCACATCGTCTCATAAATTATAACCGCCTTCTCTGCGGTCTCATTCTTCGCCCAAGAGACATAGGCCTGAATGATCTTTGCGGGATTGCAGCGCCAGATGACTCCGTGGCTGGGGGCGATCATCTTGATCGGCAGCTTTATCTTCTGTATTTCCTCGATCTTCTTTAAAATAATCTGGCCGAGGGGCCAGAGTATATTGCCGTAATATTTAGCCGCTTCATCCATCAGCGCGCACTGGTCTACCTCATCGTCAAACCTTTCGCTGGTGGCATAATGCTGGCCAAAGGCATCGTTGGGCAGGAGGAGTTCTTCCTCCGGGCAATAGGTAAACATGCTGTCCGGCCAGTGTATCATCGGCGCTTCAAAGAAATTAAGCGTGCGCCTGCCAAGCTTAAGGCTATCACCGGTATGTACTACCTGAAAATCCCAAGTTCCGTAATAATTGCGGTAGAGGCCTTCCTTGCATTTTTCTGTACCCATTACCTTGGCCTTGGGGCAGAGCTTCATTAACGCTGGCAGCGCCCCGGAGTGGTCGGTCTCCACGTGGTTAGCAATAATGTAGTCTATTTTTTCAGGAGGAATGACCTCTTTTATGTTTGAGATCAACTCATCGCTGAAGCTTGCCAGGACCGTATCCACCAGGGCGATCTTTTCGTCTATTATAAGGTAGGCGTTGTAAGTCGAACCTCTTTTGGTAGTATAGGTGTGGCCGTGGAAATTACGCACGTTCCAATCCACCACTCCCACTGAGTAGATATCCGGTAAAATCTTTAAAGCTGACATCTATATCTCCTTTCTAATAACCCTGGAAATTCTCGGTTACGATATTCTCCTGAGAGAGACTCAATTCGTTACTTAATATCCCCTTCATCGCCTCAACCATCGGTGGGGGACCGCATAGGAAAAACTTTCTCTGGGTATAATCGGGTATCTCTTTCTTGACGAGCGAGCTGTTAATCAGGCCTATGGAACATAAGAACCCGGGTTCTTCTTTGCAAAGCACATGCGCAACCCGAAGGTTGGGATAAGCCTTTTGCATGGCATCAAAATCGTCCTTAAAAACTATGTCCTTGAAAGTCATGCTGGCGTAAAGCAGAACGATATCCAGGTTTAACCTTTTATCTGCGGCATACTTGCAGATGCTCCTTATCGGGGTGATCCCGATACCCCCGGATAAAAAGGCTATTTTTTGCGCGGGGTTATCTTCAAGCGTAAACTTTCCAAAAGGGTATTTTATCCTTAAAGAGTCACCTGGTTTCAGGGTATCTATGCTCTTGGAAAAATCGCTTCCCGTGATCTTCTTGGTAAACTCCAGATAGCCGTATTCCGTGGGAGAGCTGGATATAGACAAATACCTTTGGTATCCTTCTTTATCTCCCAAGGCGACACTCATAAACTGCCCGGCCCTGAAGGGCGCTTCCGCCTCTATCTGAAGACGCACGCTTTTCACGTTATAGGTGCGCTGGATTACTTCCTTGACTCTTGCTTCCAATTCATTGACCATATCAACTCTTCAGCTTCTTTATTATAGCCGCGCAAAAACGCGGAAGGTCATAGGGGGAGCGCGAAGTAACCAGGTTCTTATCTACCACTACTTCCTTATCCACGAACTTTCCCCCGGCATTAATCAGGTCATCTTTAATCGCATGGAATCCGGTTATGGTCATCCCCTTCAAGATCCCGGCTGAAACCAGCACCCAGCCTCCGTGGCAGATCGCCGCCACAAGTTTATTCTTATTAAAGAGCTCTTTCACAAAATTATTCACTTCGGGGAATCTCCTTAGGAAATCAGGGGCATATCCTCCCGGGATTACCACCCCATCAAAATCTGCTGCCTTAGCCTTCTGGATCGGTAACTCCTCCGAGGCGGGATAGCCTTCCTTGCTCTTATATTCCTTCCTGCCGGTCCCGACCAATACGGTATCAATCCCCTCCTCGCGAAGGCGTAAATAAGGATACCATACCTCTAAGACCTGATAATAGTCTTCTACCAGGACCGCTACTCTTTTCATCTTGCGCCTCCCGCCTCATCGATAATCTTGGCCATAATAAAATCGTTCTCCGTTAAACCCCCTGCGGCATGCGTAGTAAGCGTGACTCTAAGTTTATCGTATAGTAAGGTAAGCGTAGGATGGTGCCCCTGCTCTTCGGCAATGAAAGCAACCAGGTCCAGGAAATATTTGGCTTCGGCAAAGTCTTTGAATCTGAATTCCTTAACCAGCTTCTTATCTTCCACGAGCTGCCACCCGCGATAGGAGGCAAGGAGTTTATCAACTTTATCTTTCGGCAGCGGCGGCGTACCTTCTTCGCAAGGTTTACAGTGCGAAGGTAATTCTTCCCTTAATCCTTCCTGCGGATCCTTTATGACCTCCTTAAGGGCGTTGTAGGCCTCTTCAAGGTTAAGCGCCTGGGAGAGTTCCTCTGCAATCTGAATATACCTTATGATATCTGCCTTATCCAGGATAAAGACCCCTCTCGCCAAAAGATTGAGCTCTCTTATCAGCATCCCATAATTAATCCCGAAAGAAGAATATTTATAATCGGAGAGGAGAATTTCGTTTTCAATGCCGTTTAAAGAACAGAACCTCTTCTGGGCAAAGGGAAGGTCCTTGCTTATGCCGATAACCACGACCTCTTCGGATAATGACGCTGCCTTTTTATTGAATTCCTTGATCTGCAAATCGCAAACCGGGGTATCCAGTGAAGGAAAGCTACTTATCACCTTGATCTTCCCCTTAAAATCAGCGAGGCTGGTCTCTTTTAATTCCGGCGAGACCGCCTTAAATCCTGGGGCTGCTCTCGAAACCTCCAGCGCCCTTCCCACCAGGGTAAGCGGGCTGGCTTTAAAAGTTATCTTCCTTAGCATCTCTTCACCACCTTTGCTTAGACGACCTTTTCAAACATATCTTTGCCGACACCGCATTCCGGGCAGACCCAACTCTCCGGAAGTTGCGCAAAAGCCGTCCCCGGTTTAATCCCTTGCGTGAAATCTCCCAGTTGAGGATCATAAATATACCCACAAACCGTGCATTTGTATTTATCCATACCGACCCCTCCTTTAAACTCTTCCTTCTATGAACTTCTTAATTGCAGCATCCCTCTCTGCGGGCTCGAGACGTCCCTCAACCGGTATTTCAAAAACAGGCGAATCTTTCTTATAAAATCTACCCAGGGCAATGGGCTTATCCGAGTTGTAATCCCACTCCAGTATTTTAGCTAAAGCCAGGGAAGAATCCTGGCTACCCTCTTCTTTCAATTGATAAACCCTCTTATCATAATATTCGTAGGTATTAAAATAGGTAACGCATACCTGCAGCACGTCTACAAGTGAAAACCCTTTATGCAGGATTGCCTCTTTAAAAAGACGTTTCAGCAGTTCAATGCCGTGCGAGGTCCCGCGGCCCAGAAAAGTAGCGCCCGAGGCAAGCATAATCTGCAGCGGATTGACGGGGACCTCCTTGCTCCCTGAAGGGGTAGAGCGCCCGCGGAATCCCAGGGGAGAGGTAGGGGTATACTGCCCCGTAGTAAGACCGTAAACCCGGTTATCGTGTATTATCATGGTGATGTCGATATTCCTTTTGGCCGCAAAAATCAAATGCTCCATCCCTTCCCCGTAGGCATCTCCATCGCCTGCAAAACCAATAACCTTTATCTGGGGATTGGCGATCTTTATGGCTTCCGCTACCGGGACTACCCTTCCGTGAATAGAATAGAAACTATTCAAGTTTAAATAATCTGCTATTTTTGCATGGCAGCCGATACCGGAGACGACAACAACCTTCTCAAGCGGATAACCCTCGCCGGCTAGTTCGCCGAGCACCGCCTTAAAGGCATTTAGGATGGCGAAATTTCCGCACCCTGGGCACCAGGTATTCTGGGCGTAGGTCCCTAAATTTGTGCTTTCCATATTCCCCGATCCTTTAAATTATTTTCTTGAGCAGCCCTTCCAATTCATCTACAGAGAAAGTCCGGCCGTCGTACTTTAGAATCTTATCATCTATCTTGAAACCGTAAGAATTCATGAGCCTGCAGAGCTGACCGGTAGCATTATTCTCCACACCGATTATTTTTTCCGACCCTGAAAGTGCCTCTAAAACCTGTCGGCTGGGAAATGGCGCAAGCACTAAAGGCTGAACCACCCTTAAACCTAGTCTTTCTGCCGCTTCGACACTCACACCTTTATTAGAGCCCCAGCATAATAAAGTTATTGGCGCATCTCTGCGCCCATAGACCTTAACCGTCCTGTATCCGGATAGCGCCTGCGACAAAGACTCCCCTTTGCGCAGGCGTTTCTCCTGCATTAACTTCGATTGAAGAGGATCCTCTGTTGTTATCCCGTACTCATCATGTTCATAACTGTTAACCTTTACCACCATATTTTTGGAGGGGAGAACGGCAAGAGGAGAGACCCCATCCTCGGTATAGAGGTACCTCTTATAATTTAAGGCGTTTGAAGGAAGAGGAGGTTCTTCTGCGGGCAGCTCTTCTATTTCCTGGTCGTTAAAGCTGTAAACCCCTTCGGCCAATGTTTTATCGGAGAGTATAATTGATGGTATTTGATACCTCTGGCTCATATTCATGGCTAGGGCGGATAAGAAATATGCCTCTTCAGCATCTCCAGGCGCAACCACGAAACGGGCAAATTCCCCCTGGCCAGCACTCAAAACAAAGTGCAATTCGGTCTGCGCAGTATAGGTAGGCAACCCCGTGCTTGGCCCGGGCCTCTGACCCACTATTAGCACTACCGGCAATTCCGCCATCCCGGCGAGGCTTAAACCCTCAGTCATCAGGCAAAAACCGCCTCCGGCAGTGCCGACGGCAACCCTCTCGCCCATATAAGAAAATCCCAGGGCCATTAGAATCACCGCGATCTCGCTCTCGGGATGGATTACCCTCAAAGAAAACTGCTGGGCGACCTCCGCCAAAAAATGCAAAATCCCGGAAGAGGGAGTCATGGGATAAGCGACGTAAGTCTTAAGCCCTCCTTTTATAAGCCCGAGGCCTAAGGCCTCGCTACCGGTAAGGAGGGGAAGTTTTCTTTGCCCCAAAGGCTGGAGAGAGATTATTTCTTTCGCGGCCTGGTAACCTCTTGCGGCTATCCTGATATTCGGTTCCAGTTCCTTGACGATTTCTTTTTTAAAAACCTCCTCAAGGATAGCTATGCTTATACCCGCTGCCTTACAAAAAATGCCGATGATACAGCTATTACGCATAATCTCGGCAACATTCTCCTCTTTGACCATACTGGCTATCGGCAGGCCTAATGAGCGAAAGCCCTTGGGCAGGCCATCAGCTTTTACTGCATCCGAATCATAGACTACGGCCCCTTCATCTTTAAGCCTCCAGCTATGCAAATTCAAGGTATTCTGGTCCAAGGCGAGCAGAAAATCTATTTTCTCTTCGTGGGAAGCGATCTGTTGACTGGATATTCTGATCAGAGAAAAGGTATGCCCTCCTCTGATAAGCGAAGGGTAATCACGATAGATATAGAGCCGGTAAGAGAGCTGACTGAGTATTCTGGCTATTATCGAGCCGGCTTTATCTATACCAAAGCCAGCTTTTCCACCGATGAGAACTGTCACGCTATCCATTGGCGCTAAGGTTTATTCGGTTTTTAATTCTTGCGCGTTCTTCCAAAGCCCGTGGATATTGCAATAAGAATTGGCAAATATTGTACCGTTCTTTTCGGTCTTAAAGGTAAGCTGGGCCTGCGGGTGCGTAAAAATACCGCTGGTATTCGGTCCCTGCGTGGAGGCGCCGTGGCTTAAGAATTCAGCCCTGCCTATCTGATAAGGGAATTTTTCTCCATCGGCGATAAAATAAACTTCAATCCAGCTTATATGGTGTTCTGTGGTATTGGGATGTGCTATCTCTTTACCCACAGAGACCGTAAGATTGAAGAATTGCCCTTTCTTGACTCTCTCCGGAGATTCAATCACCGGAACGTGCTTCTCCTGTTTCCAATCCGCGCTCTGTAACAGGTCTTTAAAGTCAGCCATAGCCAACCCCCTTTTTTCTATTCTTTCGACAATATATTCTTTAGGTCCTCTTGAGGCGAACCGATAAGTTTCAAACCGTATTTTTCTTTAAGGAGATTAAAAACATTCTGCGATAAAAATGCAGGCGGAGTTGGGCCGACGTAAATACCTTTGATATTAAGATACAGCAAAGTAAGCAGTATTGCAACTGCTTTTTGCTCAAACCAGGAGAGGACAAGGGTCAAAGGCAGCTCATTTACCCCGCATTTAAAGACATCCGCCAAGGCCAGCGCGACCTGAATCGCAGAATAGGCATTATTACACTGCCCAACATCCAGAAGCCTGGGGATACCTTCGATAGAACCGAAATCAAGCTTGTTAAAGCGGTACTTTCCACAGGCGAGGGTCAGAATTATGCAATCCCTGGGTACGCTCTCAGCAAATTCGGTATAATAATTTCTCCCCGGCTTTGCCCCGTCGCATCCTCCGATTAAAAAGAAGTGCCGGATCTTTCCTGCCTTGACCAGCCCTACAATCTTATCCGCTAATCCTAATA
This sequence comes from Candidatus Margulisiibacteriota bacterium, assembly GCA_035506355.1. Taxonomy (GTDB): domain Bacteria; phylum Omnitrophota; class Gorgyraeia; order Gygaellales; family Profunditerraquicolaceae; genus DATJPP01. The sequence continues at coordinate 25,080 of DATJPP010000018.1, forward strand.
TAGCCGTATGATGGAAGCCGGTCATAATCTTTTTTCCTGATTTTTCCGGCAAGGGAGGAAGCGACTTGGCCTTCTCGATCAATGAAGAGAAATCCCTTGTTTTTAAATGCTTTGCCCCCGCAACACCGGTAATCCCTATTGTGAATAACCTGTCGAGATAAGTATTTTCAGGGGGAATAAGGACGCAATTGGTGGTCGCCAGTATCGCACCGCTGAATTCATTAAATTCCCTCTTCTGCTCCTGCCACGCCCCACCGTAATTACCGGCTAAGTGCTTGAATTTCTTTAATTCCGGGTAACCGTGGGCAGGGAGCATCTCGCTATGGGTATAGACATTGATCCCCGTACCTTGAGTCTGCTTAAGTAATTCGTAGAGGTCAAGCAAATCATGCCCGGTGACCAGGATCCCGGGTCCATTTCTGGTGCCAGTCTCAACCTCGGTTGGCACAGGATTGCCGAAACGCAGGATATGAGCCTTATCCAAAACTTCCATCGCTTTCAGGTTCATCTTACCGCATTTTAAGACCAGCTCCAGGTACTGGTTAAGGTCAAAGCTGACATTGGTTACGGTCTTAAAGAGGGCCTCATGCATAAAGGCATCCACTTCATCATCCTTAGCACCTAATTCCCTGGCATGATAGGCATAAGCAGCTATGCCTTTCAAACCAAAGAGCAGGGTATCCTGCAGGCTTTGTATATCTTCATTCTTACCGCAAACGCCGCTTTTAGTGCATCCGCTTCCGCCGGCTGTCTGTTCACACTGATAACAAAACATTATCTGCCTCCTTTTAGCTCTTTCCACTTTTCATCTCCGATGCACTCCCGCGCGGACTTACACCAATCAACGCATGAGGGCAGCCTCACCCTGCAAACCAGGCTCCTGCATTTAGGACACTTCACCTTCACCTCGTCAGAGAATATCTCTAATGTGTACCCGCAATCCGGACACTTTATATTCTCCGATTTTATATTTCTATCGTCCTGACCCGGGCATTTAAAGAACATTTTGGAGCCTCTCCCCGCGTATGCCTATAGTTACCTCTTGAAAGGGTATCTTCTTCCCAGAGGCAGCAATCGCCGACTCAATAACCGGTAAAAGCCCAAAACAACAGGGAACTTCCATATGGGCATAGGTTACGGATTTGATATCCCGGTTCTTAAAGATCTGATTTAATTTCTCCTGATAAGCCCGGATATCATCCAGCTTAGGGCAACCTACCAACAGGATCTTTCCCTTTAAGAGGTCTTCATGAAAGTCTGCATAAGCAAAAGGGACACAATCAGCAGCAATCAATATATCTGCATTTTCAAAATAACCGGCGGCGGATGAGACAAGCTTGATCTGCACCGGCCATTGCCTAAGCTGCGACTCTGCCTGGCGGGGACTCTTCGCAGGGCAGACCTCCTTTGCCCTGCCCCTGAAATCCATTACCTTGGAACCCGGGCAGCCTCCGCCACCATGGATATGCGCCTGATCCGGCTGGATTGATATCCCGCGCGCTTTCAAGAAAGCCATCGCCTCCTTCAAATAGCCTTCTTCATTATGTTCCTTTAAGTGTTGGAGGTGAGCCTTGATAACACTATCGCCCTGCCTGACTATATTCTCCATGACCTTAGCCTCATCATACCCAGAAGCCTCTCTTTCTTCAATGCTAATCGCCCCTTGGGGGCAATAACCCATACAAGCCCCCAGGCCGTCGCAGAAAAGATCGCTGATCAGTCTGGCCTTCCCGTCTATGATCTGGATGGCGCCTTCCGGGCAATTGGGAAGGCACTGAGAGCAGCCGTTGCACTTTTCTTCATCAATCTTGATTATCTTTCTTTTTGCCATCAGGCGCTTCTCCCCGATAAAGAAGCTATGGTAATAACACTTAACTTCGAGAATACCTCTTTTTCAATGCTGCCTATTTTTTTTCTTAAGGCACAGGAATTTTTATTGGGACAGGCCAATTTCTTAAAAAAACACTCGTTTAATTCAAAGGGTCCCTGAAATATCTTTATCAGGTCTATCAGGGTTACCCCTCTAGACTTAGGGGTCAAGGTGAACCCGCCTCCCTGGCCCCTGTAGGACTTCAAAATACCCTGGTTAGTCAATTCCTGGAGTATTTTTCTTAAGAATGGCCGGGGTATCTTTAATGCGCGCACCAGATCAGTGGCGCTGAACTTCTGCTCTCTATGTCTTAAGATAAAAGATAATGCCCTGACCGCGTAGTCTGTATCCCGGGTGATTAATTTCATTTTGCCTCATTTATTAAAGGAGTTGCGGGCAGTTTAGCGTCTTGCCCAGGACAAGGTACTGCAGCCCTCTTTGCAGTGCGCAACGGGCCGAAGCATATACCTGATGGTCACGTCCATTTTGCGCTCCTTTCTTAGCTTGAGTAAATGATACCATATTAGTATCATTTGTCAAGTGTTTTTTTACTCTTCTCTAAATATTTCTTCTGTATAGCCGCATGAGAAGGGAATTCGTAACTACCGAAATTGAACTAAAAGCCATGGCTATCCCTGCGACCACCGGGTTAAGCATAAATTTAAAAAACGGATAAAGTATCCCGGAGGCAACAGGGATACTGATCACATTATAAAAAAAGGCCCAGAAAAGGTTCTGCCGGATTTTTTTCATGGCATAACGCGATAAGTCCATAGCCACCACTACATCGCGTAAATCTTCCCTGATTAAGACGATATCCCCTGCCTCTATGGCTATATCCGTCCCGCATCCGATAGCAATACCGATATCGGCTTGGGCAAGGGCAGGCGCGTCATTTATTCCGTCTCCGATCATAGCGACCTTAAGGCCTGAATCCTGCAGTCTTCCAATCTCCCGGGCCTTATCCTGCGGCAATACCTCAGCCAGGACATTCTCTATACCCAACTGCACTGCGACAGCCTGCGCGGTGGTACGGTTATCACCGGTAATAATAAAAACTCTCTTACCCAGTTTTTTTATAGCATCGACTACGCTGCGCGAAGATTCCTTTAGTATATCTGCCACCGCCATTACCCCTAATAGTTCATTCTTAAAGGCCACAACCACAGTAGTCTTCCCCTGGCTTTCCAATTCTTTCAAGATCTCTTCAAGGGAGGAAATATCTATTTTCCTCTCGGCGAATAATTTTCTATTCCCCAGGAGTATAATCTCTCCCTCGTATCTGGCGATAACCCCCATACCGGTAAGGGAATTAAAGGCGGAGGGTTCCGGGACCACCAGGTTCTTCTCTTTGGCAAAAGAAACTATAGCTTCGGCAAGAGGATGCTCTGAAAGCTTCTCTGCGATAGCAGCATACTTTAATACCTCCTGGCTGTTCTTATTATTTAAGACGATGATATCCGTTACCGTGGGCTTCCTGCAAGTCAATGTCCCTGTCTTGTCAAAGACAAGCGCATCCATCTTATGAGCCAACTCCAGGCTGCGGGCGTTCTTGAACAATATGCCGTTATCCGCGCCTATCCCTGTTGCGACCATAACCGCAGTGGGAGTAGCAAGTCCAAGGGCACAAGGGCAGGCAATGATTAAAACCGAGATAAAGGCGGTCAGGGCCAATGAAAGGCCCGGGCCTGCCGACAACCATATAATAAAGGTAAGTATGCCTATGACTAAAACCGCTGGAACAAAATAAGCAGCGACCTTATCCGCTACTTCCTGTATTGGCGCCTTTGAGCCTTGCGCCTCCTCGACCAGCCGGATGATCTGGGCAAGTACAGTATCTAACCCTACCTTGGCAGCTTCGAATTTGAAGGAACCGCTCTTATTAATCGTCCCGGCGATAACCTCATTACCCCTTATCTTTTCTACCGGGATACTCTCTCCGGTAATCATGGATTGATCAACGCTGGAGTGGCCTTCGATTATCCTGCCATCTGCGGGTATCCTTTCTCCGGGCCTAACTATCACCACATCGCCTATCATCAAACTTTCTACCGGAATCTGTAATTCCTCTCCCTCTCGGATGACTATTGCCGTAGTGGGACGTAAATTCCATAACCGCCTGATTGCATCCGAGGTCTTAGCCTTAGTGGTTGCCTCCAGGTATCTGCCTAAAAGTATAAAACTGAGAAGGAAGGCGGCAGCCTCAAAATAGAGGTCGTGCATAGTGAATGAGGGATGGTTTCTCCAAAGAAGCAAAGAGATTACGAAACTATATAGATAGGCACTGGAGGCACCCAGGGCTACCAGGGTATCCATGGTCGCAACGCCTCGCCTTGCGAAAGCGAGGATGCCCCGTGCAAAGAATTGGTAACCGCAGATTAAAACCCCCGAGGTAAGCAACCATTGGGCCAAGGCTGCGTATTTATCGGATAGCGGAAAGTAGGAGAAGAGCATAAGCAGCAATGAAAAGGTCAAAGAAAGGCTAAACTTTAGCTTTAGGCCTTTTACTTCTTTCCTGCGCCTCTCCTCCCGCTCTGCGTACGATTCGCCCTCTAAAACACCATAACCCAGCCTCTCAACCGCCCGGATGATATCCTGGGTATTTATTTCTTGAGGATAAATATTGATGTAGGCTTTTTCAGAGGAAAAATTTACACTGACATCAGCTACCCCGGGGAGTGCCTTTAAGGCCTTCTCTATATTAGCGGCGCAGGAGGCGCAATGCATTCCTGATAAACCCAGGGCAATCTTTTTTGTATTTTTTATCTCCATATTATTAACCGGACAAAAAAATCTAGAATAATCCCTGGAAGCTTAGTATTTCTTTCTCAACGCTGGGCTTGGCGACCACTGCGGATATCGCGCACAAAGCATCTGCCCCGAAACTTATCACTTCTTTGGCATTATGCAGGTTTATCCCACCTACGGCAACTACAGGAACCTCGACCTCCCGGCGTATCGACTTAAGCAACCTTACGCCTACAGCCCTCCCCGCATCTCTCTTTGTGCCGGTGGCAAAAATTGGGGCTACTGCGATATAGTCCGCTCCCAACTCCTGCGCCTCTGCCGCTTCCTTCAGGTTATTGACGGTAAGCCCGATGATCTTACGCCTTCCCAATATCCTCCTGGCCACTGCATAGGGAATATC